>CALGGN010000049.1 GCA_937915915.1 uncultured Selenomonas sp.
CGCTATAAGCTTTACTGAACCCCTGGTCTAACCAGGGGTTTTCTGAATACAAAAAGGAGGCGATTCCATTCAAAAGGAATCGCCTTATAATTTATTCCAACTCCCATTCGACGCGGTTCCGGCCGCCGTGCTTCGCTTGGTAGAGCAGAGCGTCCAGCCGCCGATAGAAGGCTCCATATTCCTCCCCCGGCTGATACTGCGCCACTCCGAAGCTTGCGGTAACGCCTTTTCCGTCCGGCAAAACGGAGCTCGATTCCAGCATCTGCCGGATGCGCTCTGCGACGCTGACAGCTTGCTCCAGTGCAGTCCCCGGCAGCAGCAGCAGGAATTCTTCGCCGCCCCAGCGTCCCGCCGCATCCCCGTTCCGGATGTTCTTTCTGAGCGCATCTGCCGTGAATTTCAGCACATCATCCCCCACGCCATGCCCGTAAGTATCATTGATGCATTTGAACTTGTCCAGATCCAGCATGATGACCGACACAGGCCGCATCCTGCTCACGGGGCTGTCCAGCTCCGACTTGAGCAGCGCCTCTACCTCGCCACGATTGTTGAGCTCTGTCAAGCGATCCTGCGTTGCCATGCGCGCCAATTTTTCATTGGCCTCTTCCAATTCCTTCGTCGTGACCGACACAAAGTGAGCCAGCCGCTGTATGAGCGAGCGCTCTGTTTTCTTTCCATGTTCCCGTGCCTGAACATCCAAGGAGATCCTGTTTTCCTGCGCCTCGCCCTCCCGAAAGCCTACGGCAAGCATCGTGATGTTCATCAGCTCTACCTGCCGATTTGTCCTCATGACCTCTCCGTAGGTATAGAACCCCGCATTGGGAAGCCCCACGCGATGATAGAAGGAAAGATCCGACTGGACTTCGTTCTGGAAAAAGATACGTCTGGATATGCAGCAGAAGAACGCAATCGCTTCCGGCGCAAAGGCGGCAATCTGCCTTTGGGATTCTGCAGACTGCCTTTCGATCTCATTCGGGTCACCATAGCCCAGCCATACGCGCTCCCCTACCTGCAGATCTGCGGAAAAAATCAACGCACCGTCCGGCGTGCAGGCGCCGGGCGAACGCGCAAGCATATGCCCGTTGCGCTCCAGCATCAGGGGAAACTCAATGGTATCATGGACAAACTCCTCGTTCCTGCTGATATCCAGATATTTCTCATAGGCAGCGAGCGCCGGTTGATGATCCAGCTCCGTCACAATATTGTCCCCGTACATCCCCGTGATTTCCATTGGCAGACCCAACGGTTTCCATCCGCTATGCGCGGTCAGCCTCACATGAAGATCGCCCGTAAAGCAAATTGCAAGCATTCCTTTTTTGAGTATCGTGGCCGTCGTGAACACGCAGCCAAGCTCCTCCTCATCATAGGTATCCGAGCCGCCCCCAAACACCTCCACGTCCTCCGGCAGCTTGGAAAGCATTGCCAAAAAGGGCTTGACATTGCAGACCTTCATCGTCCCCAGAAGGCCCACGGCCTTCAGTCCGCGCATACGCTGGCAGCGTCCCAGCAGCACGGAGCCAGCTTCATCTGCTTGCAGTTTTTTGAGATCATAGGACTGGAGCATCACTTTCGTGCGCTCGAACACCAAAAAATCCAAAATCGTTGAATGGAGCCGCAGCGTCCCGTCAAGGATCTCTCCCGAAGTCGTGCTGCCCGCGATCACTGCCTTGGGATATGCCTTTTGCAAGGTCTCCGTCATCTCCCAGATCTCAGATGCCTTGCGACGGCTGGTAAAGACAAAGATCAGAATCGCGCTGTACTCCTCGGGGCACGATTTCTGAAATTGTTCCATACAGGATTGGAGCGTATGCTCCCCATCCACGCAAAAAGAAAATTGTTTCATAACAGCTTCCTCTTGTAATTGATATCCGGTTGCATCCACTGCGCCGGTGATTCCTATTCCGGCAATGCCGTCAACATCTGCAGGCTCGTGCCGTCCAAATAGGTCACGCCCGTCACCTCTGCATGCAGGGCGCTCTTCTTCAATCCCTTGTGCATGATCTTCACATCGGAGCGCACAAAGGGATTCAAGACCCTATCCACGGTAATCGTCTGGACGCCCTTGGGCTTGTAGGCCATGTCCAGGACAAAGGGGGAAAACGTATCCTCCGCCTCCGGAGCCTCGATCCTCACCCGCCCTGCAATCTGGGCCAAGGGCTTCTCCGACTTGATATCCGCCCGGATCCACACCCGCAAAAGCTCTGAAAATCCATACTCATCGCCCTGCGTGATTTCCGCACGCAGATCCTGCACCTGAAAAACGCTTTCCATCTCCTGCCGGATCGGCGTATTGAGCCGATCCAGTTTTGCCGCCAGCGCCCTGTCCATGGCCCTGGAAAACTCCGGCAGCTTGGAAAGCTCCGTGAGCTTCCATGTCCCATCCGCCTGCTGCACGAGATGCGCTTCGATCTCAAAGCTCGCCTTGAGTTCAGGATTTGTGAAGCTGATGGCGATTTCCGCCTCCCCATGCTGGACAACGGGCTTGGAAATGCCCGAAATCGTCATCGCGTTGAACTCTCCCTGTTTCAGCCAACGCTCTGTCGGCGAAAGCCCCTGCCCCTGGGGGAAGCTCATACGGCCCTTCTCAATGTATTCCTGCACGCGCTTTCGCGCTACCTGCAGGAACTCCGGCCGGACCTGCTGCTCATAGGTCTCGGTGAGCTGCTGCATGGAGTACACGTTCTTGTCCTGATTCATCTTTTCCACCAGCAGCTCATCTGCGGCCGCCGGCAAAATGGCCTCCACATCCACATAGCGCTGGAAGGTTTCCCAGTCATGTTCCGAAATGGATGTGCGGATTGTTTTCAGCGACTGCCCCGGCATGGTTTGATAATAGCGGTATGCTCCATAGAGTCCTGCAAGCAACCCCACGATGACAAACGGAATCAGAAGGAGCAACTTCTTCATAAACTCCGCATCCCCCTCGCATGATCAACCCACCTGTTTTGCTGTGCAGGATAAACACCCTGCTGTCTTTGTTAAATTCAAGAAAAGTTCTCTATTTCCTTCTTTTTCGGAAAATAATGTTTCGGAAACAAAAACGACCATGATTGCCCAAGATGCACCTCATGGTCGCTCCAATGTTCTTTCATTGTTCCAAGTGTTGAAGATATTCCCGATCTTCCTTGGAAAGCTCCGCTTTTTCCAAAAGCTCCGGTCGACGCTCCTTGGTGATGCGCAAAGACTGTTCCCTGCGCCATTTGCGGATCTTCCCGTGATCCCCGGAAAACAGGATTTCCGGCACGGCCATCCCTTCAAATTCCCGTGGCCTTGTGTATTGCGGATATTCGAGCAGGCCGTCATAAAAGGAATCCGTCGGTGCAGACTCCTCGGAGCCAAGCACGCCCGGCAGCATGCGTGCCACCGCGTCCACGATCACCATGGCAGGCAGCTCGCCGCCCGTGAGCACATAGTCCCCGATGGAAAGCGCCTCATCCGCCAGATGCTCCGAGATTCTTGCGTCATAGCCCTCATAGTGGCCGCAAATAAAGATGAGCTGATCAAAGAGAGAAAGCTCCTTTGCCCTGCTCTGGGTAAAGGGCACACCTGCGGGATCCATGAGCAGCACGCGCCGCCTCCCCGTCGCTGGTTCTTCTGTCAGAGAACGGACCGCGCGGAACATGGGCTCCGGCTTCAATACCATGCCGCTGCCGCCGCCAAAGGGCGTATCATCCACATGACGGTGCTTGTCCTCGGAAAAATCCCTGAGCTGCGTAAAGCGGATATCCAGAATGCCATTTTCCCGCGCCCGCTTGATGATGCTGTCTCCGAAGGGACCTGCGAACATTTCGGGGAAAAGAGTGACGATATCTATGCGCATCAATCAGCATCCTCCGCGGAAAGATCTGCTTCCCCGTCGGAAAACTCTCCCATGGGCTCCACCACGATGCGCCCGCCCCGGATGTCGATTTCCTTCACCACCCGTTTCAGCGCGGGAATCAAAAGCTCCCTGCCATCCGGTGTGCGCACGGCATATACATCATTGCTGCCCGTCCGAAGGACATTTTCCACGGTCCCCAGCGCCGATCCGCAGACATCCTCCACCTGCAGGCCGATGATATCAAAGGTATAATACTCCCCCTCGGAAAGCGGCGCGGCTTCGCTTCGACCCACGGTCAGCAGCCGGTTCGTCAGGCATGCCGCCTGCTCCCGCACGGGATACTCTCGGAACTTCATCAGCACAAACTGCTTATGGTATTTCACGCTTTCCACATGCAAAAGCTCCTCGCCGACCATGACCTCCCGCAGCGTCTCAAACCGCTCCGGAAAATCCGTCAGCGGGACAATCCGCATTTCGCCGTGGATCCCGTGCGGGCCGCCGACTTTTCCGATAGTCACCCGCTGCGTCCCCCGCACCTCAGCCACGGATGGCAACGACCTTGTCATCTTCTACCAGCACTTCCACATTCATGACCTCGCGCATATCATCGCCCACCTTGAGCTCCACCTGGCGCTCCAGCGTTCCCTGCACAATCTCCGCGCCAATGGCGAGCTTTTCCGTGGTCTCCTTCCTGTCCAGCGCCTCATTGCGGTACTCTTGGCGCTTCTGGCGCTCCGTGCCGAAGTATTGCCGGATTGCCATGAGCTTCTGCTGATCCTCGCCGGCCTCGTCCATCGCGCGCTTCTCCTGAATGTTGATCTGCTTGATCTCCAGCTCGGCGCGCTCGATTCCCTGCGTGAGATCCTCCAAAATCGACGCCTTCAGCTTCTCCGTCAGCTTCGCCTTGACATTGACGGGAACCTTGATTGAAATACTGTCCATATGCTTGTTCCTTTCTTTTCAATGAAAATCATCTCATATACTCGTTAAAGAAAAAATATTCCTCATAACAGCAAACCTCATCCACCGCTTACGCGGTCCCCCTTCCCCAGAGGGGAAGGCTTTTTCGTCAATGAGTATAGAAGAAACAGCGGCAAGCCTCTCCCTCTGAGGAGCAGACTGCCGCTGATTTCAGATAATCTCAACCGTGACCTTCTTGTTTTCACGAGTAGCTGCGGCCTTGACTACGGTGCGGATTGCCTTTGCGATCCGTCCCTGTTTGCCAATGACCTTGCCCATATCCTCTTGCGCGACATGGAGCTCAAGAACCGTCTGGCCCTCGGCTTCCTTCTCGTCGACAACGACGGACTCAGGCTCATCGACTAAGGATTTTGCGATAACCTCAACAATTTCTTTCATGCTGATGCCTCACTTTCTGAACCTTGCCCTTAGTTCTTCTTTGCGCGCTTTGCCTCGTCAAACTTGGCCATGATGCCCTGCTTGCTCAGGAGAGCCTTGACGGTATCTGTCGGCTGAGCGCCCTTGCCCATCCAGTCCAGGACCTTCTCCTCGTCCACAGTGACTGCCGCAGGCTGCTTGGACGGATCGTAGTTGCCGAGGATCTCGATGAAACGACCATCGCGCGGCGCACGGGAATCCGCCACCACAATGCGATAGAACGGGTTCTTCTTTGCACCCATACGGTTCAAACGAATCTTTACTGCCATGAAATTTCACCACCTTTCGCAATTAAGGATTAAAACTTAACGCATAAACGGCATTTTCGGGAAACCACCGAGATTTCCGAGTGCCCCAAGACCTGGGAAACCTTTGCCCTTCTGCATTTTTTTCATCTTCTTCATCATCTTGCGCATCTCGCCGAACTGCTTCAGGAGCTTGTTCACATCCTGCACGCGCGTCCCGCTGCCCTTGGCGATGCGCTTGCGGCGGCTGCCGTTGATGATGGTGATGTCCGCTCGCTCCTGAGGCGTCATGGAAGTGATGATGGCCTCGATCTGCCGCATCTCCTTGCCATTGAGATCCAGTTCCTGATCCCCCAGCTTCTTCTTGAGGTCCCCCATCCCCGGAATCATACCCAGGATCTGATCGAGGGAACCGAGCTTTTTGACCTGCTGCATCTGCGAGAGGAAATCGTCCAGCGTGAACTCATCCTTGCGCAGTTTTTTCTCCATGCGCTTGGCTTCTTCCAGATCAAAGGTCGTCTGCGCTTTCTCAATGAGGGAGAGCACGTCCCCCATGCCGAGGATGCGCGATGCCATGCGGTCGGGATAAAAGGGCTCCAATGCCTCCAGCTTCTCGCCCATGCCGATGAACTTGATGGGGCAGCCCGTCACCGCCTTGATGGAAAGCGCCGCGCCGCCGCGTGCGTCACCGTCCAGCTTTGTGAGCACCACGCCGTCAAGCCCCAGGTCGTTGTTGAAGG
This sequence comes from uncultured Selenomonas sp., assembly GCA_937915915.1. Classification (GTDB taxonomy): domain Bacteria; phylum Bacillota; class Negativicutes; order Selenomonadales; family Selenomonadaceae; genus UBA9786. The sequence continues at coordinate 6,204 of CALGGN010000049.1, forward strand.
TTTCCGCTACATTCACGGCTTCCTGTCCGGTCATGGCATCCACCACCAACAGGATCTCATGGGGCTTCACACTGGACTTGATGTCCTTGAGCTCTTGCATGAGCTTCTCGTCAATCTGCAGGCGTCCCGCAGTATCCACGATGATCACGTCATTTGCGTGGGACTGCGCGTATTGCAGGGATTCCCTCGCAATTTTTACGGCATCCTTGCATTCCTCCATGGCAAAGACCGGAATGCCCAGATTCTCGCCTACCACCTGCAGCTGCTTGATGGCTGCCGGGCGGTAGATATCCGCCGCCACCAGCACGGGGCGCTTACCCTGCTTCCGGAGCGAAAGCCCCAGCTTGCCGGCCGATGTGGTCTTGCCCGCGCCCTGAAGCCCCACCATCATGATGACGGTCGGCGGCTGCGGTGACATATTGATGCGGCTCTGGGTGCCTCCCATGAGGTTTGTGAGTTCCTCATCCACAATCTTGATGACCACCTGTGCAGGCGTCAGCGTTTCCAGGATCTCCTGCCCGATGGCACGCTCCTTGATGGTCTTGATGAAATTCTTGACCACCTTGAAGTTGACATCCGCCTCCAAAAGCGCCATGCGCACGTCGCGCATCGCCTCATTGACATCGTCCTCCGTGAGCTTCCCATGCCCCCGAAGCTTTTTGAAGGTCTCCTGCAGGCGATCCGATAAGCTTTCAAATATCAATCCTCTACCTCCCGCTCTCTTCCCAGAAATGGGAGGAGACGTTCCAAAACACCATTTACCGCCGCTTCGTTCCCAGGCTGCCTCAAAGCGTCAACCGCTTCATAAATCCCGCTGAGCTCCGCGCGTTCCCTGCGGAAGCGCTGCACCAGCCCCAGCTTCCGCTCGTATTCCTCCATCGATTTCTGCGCCCGATGGATATTGTCATGAGCAGCCTGCCGTGAAATCCCAAGCTCCTCCCCGATCTCCGACAAGGCAAAATCCTCAAAGAGATGCATCCGCAGGCATTCCTGCTGTTTTTCCGTAAGGAGCGCACCGTAGAAATCAAACAGATCCGTAAGATACAAAAGCTGTTCCATCCTATCCCCCGATTTCCGCAGCCGCAGACTTTGTCAAGCCTTTTTGCTTGACAAAGCGTATTATAGCGGCAAAAACCTCATGTGTCAAGCCTTTTTGCTTGTCAGAGATCGGAAGAGCGTCGTGTAGGGAAA
>CALGGN010000050.1 GCA_937915915.1 uncultured Selenomonas sp.
CACTTTTCAACTGGCAGGCATGGACGTTATGTCCATTGTTCCGCTGATTGCCCGTCTGGATAAGCAGATGGAGACTGCCGGGGAAAATGGCAATGCTACCACTCAGGCTATGGCACGTTTTGGTATAACCCTGTTAGACCAGGCTGGCAACCTTCTGCCGCTCAATGAACAGCTCGACCAATTAGCCAAGGGGTATAAAAACGCCATGGAGGCTGGGCAGGAAGAAGCCTATACCGCAGAAGTCCTTGGTGCCCGTGGTGCGGCCTTGATACCTCTCCTTGAGCAGTATGACGAACTTATGGAAGTTGCTGGTAATGTCAAAACCACCGGCCTTCTCAATCCGGAGGAAAGTCATAAAACGTGGCTCCAATGGAAAGCCATGGAGATGGAAGTCGGTCAGCTGAAATCTGCAATAGGGACGGCACTATTACCACTGAGTTCAGATTTGCTACCGGAAGTCACTGAAGGATTTAAGAATCTGGTTGAGGAGATTCAGGCCAACAAAGACACCATCAAGGATGCAATTTCCGGCTGGGGTTCGGCGCTGAAAACCGTGGCAGAGGCATTGGTATTTGTCGGTGAGCAGTTCAAGAAAGTCTCCGACCATGCCAAGGCAAACAAGTGGCTGGTGGAAAATCACACGGCGGCAGCACCACTAATAGGCATACCCTTTGTCGGTGGGGCTATCCTCGACAAAATGTACGGTGATGAGTATAAGGCATATCTTGAGGAGCAGAAAGCCCTGAAAGAAAAGGCCGAGGCTGAGAAAAAGGCGGCTGCCGAAGCGGAAAAAAATCGTGAGGCGCAGGAGAAGAATACCAAGGCCAGCCTATCCCGTGCGGCTGCCGAAAAGCAGGCTGCCAAGGCTACGGAAGAAGCCGCCAAGGCCAATGCCAAGCTGACCGATTCTCTTTATGAATTGACGCACAATGAACTGGAAAATTCCCTTCATTCCGTAAATAAGGAAATCCAGCAGCTCAAGGAAAAAGGCGCAGATGCCAAACTGCTGGATGAATATCAAATAGCAAGGCAGGCAAAAATATATGAAGATTTCCAACATAACGTGGTGGATAGCACACAAGCTGTTTACCGCAGCGAACTACAAAACCGACTGGAGAACATTGACCAGGAAGCCCGTGCATACAGGCAGAAAGGCTTGGATGAGGTCAGCACTGCCAGATGGGCAGAAGCCAGCAAGAGCAAAATTATGGAGCAATGGAACAGCGAAGTTGCCTCCAAGATTGATTCTGTCTGGAAAACGGAATTGCAGAACCGCCTTGATGATATCGAGCGCGAAAAACGGGCATGGATTCAAAAAGGGCTGGATGAAGTCAAGGCGACGCAATGGGCTGAAAAAGAAAAACTTGACGCCAAAAGGAATGCGGCACTACAAGTACTTCAGGCGCAGAAAGAGGAATTTAAGGCGTATCTGGAAGGCGGTCAGCGCGGTCTAGCCGAGTACTACAAACAGGCGCATGGCTTCACCATGGAAGATTTGCAAATGACGCCACAGCAGCTGGAGGGCTTTCAAAAAGCCCGTCAGTCCATGCTGGAAAACCTTCTGCCAAACTTCCGTGACCCGGCTGCAATTGCCGCCGAGCAGGAGCAGATGCGCCAAAGTTTCAAAATGACCATGGGAGGTAAGGATTATTCATACGATGAGGTTATGGGCAATATGCAGACGGAAATGCACGGCATGCGGGAACAGATGGACAAGCTCAGTTCATCGCCTGCCCTTCAGAATGAGACTGGGCAGGCTTCCCAGCAAGCTGTCACGGCTGCGCCGCATTTGGAGGTCAATGTGAATATCGAAAATGCCGTCACTCAGGATAATGACGGCATAAGATATCTTGCGGACAGCGTGGCCGACCGCATAAGACCTGCCGTAGAAAATGCCTTGGGAGGTGGAGAAAATACATATTCAAATTGGTGAGGTCAGGACACTTGACGTAGACAACTGGCAGATAATCCCGGATGACCGTCAGCAGCAGGTGGAAATCATCGGTGGTGTGGCAGTGCAGGATTTCGGTCGTGTGGAGGCTGGGGATAAGGTTTCCTGCAATGTCACAATGACGATTGAGAACTGGGATGTCGTTTGCGGTTACTGGAACAGCCGTCAGCTGGTGCAGATCACAGATGAAGGCGGCAACATCTGGCTCAATATGCGGGTAGTGGTGAAGTCCTACCAGTATGTATCCCACTTTCCTAAGGCAGTAAAAGCGACATTAGAATTTTGGAGGTTATGACAATGGCAAATCAGCTTCACATCTATTACGGCAATCCTACTTCCGGCATGACGGACGGCACGGAGGCATCCTCCGGCACGGAGCTTTCGCCTATCTCCGTTACCCTCGATGCCAGCCAAGCCGAGGCGAAAGCCGTGAAATGCGCCGTCCGCTGTGACACGGGCTACTACATCGAGGGCAACACCACCATCGGCTTTGTCGGAACGAATACGGCAAAATGGAAAGTAGCCGAGGACAACAATTATGCCGATGCCGCAGCCGCTCTGGCAAGCGCCACATGGCAGGACGCCATTGCCTTGGTGAATGTTGCCGATACCAACACCGTCTTTTGGGTCAAGGCCATGAGCAGTACGGACGAGAATCCGCAGAACGATACATCTGTCGATGTCCAAGCCGAGGGGCTTGTGGTGGCATCGCTGTAGGAGGTGACATCCAGTGAGTTTCAAATATATCAATCCCGGCTATGCGGAACTTCTCGATGTGAGCGGCGGCACGACCATCGCAGATGCCGCTAAGAGCAAGACAGGTGTTTCATTCTGGCAACCAACTCAGGGCAAGGGCATCAACATTGCGGAAATCCCCACGGAATTGTATGGCAAGTTCGATGTCTATCTCCCAAGCGGCACCGGGATGGATATCAGCGTGGATATCACTTTCTGCGGATATTGCGGTGTCCATATCAGGGGCTACAGCCGTGAGTGGACCATCTACGGGTATTATGCCGGCTCGAGTTATTTTTCCAACAAAACACAGGTCATCTATGATGCCGTCAATACCATCTGGTTCAATGCCAAGCCGAGTGATGTCGGCGATTACCTGACTATCAAGGCCAACGGGGTGGAAATTGGCAAAAAGACGGGCATCAGCTTCAATACAACCAGCCGCTATATCGAAATCTACAGCAGTTCACGGCTGGCTCCCATTTCCAATCTCATCCTTTCCGACACGGAAATACATCCGAGGGAACAAGTGGTCACTCTGCCCGTCAAGGCTACGGAAACTACCATGACGGCAAACGGGGACGGCTCCTATACGGCAAGTGCAGCCAATCAGCAGATTATGCAGTCCGTGGATGTGGATTCCCTGCTGGCAGAGTACGGCGAGGATTCGGAGATACGGGGCATCTCCCTTATGGGGAATCCTGCCTACCGCACGGCGGAGGGACTTGCCTATCTGACCGCTTTGGAGGATGACGGAATGAACGTAACGGAGATAGGTACGAGCGAGGCAAAGCAGAACACAGCGAACATTGTCAGGCAGGGCTATGCCAAGAACATAAAACTTCCTGCCTTGGCAGGATACAAATTCGGATGGAAAGCGGGTGTAGACTCATGAAATACATCAATCCGGGAATAGCGGAACTCCTCGATGTGGACGGCGGCACGACCATTGAGAGCAGTGTCTACAATCCCCTTAACGGCGTGGCTCTCTATCAGCCGACCGTCAACGAGGGTGTGGTGCTGTCCGATAAACTGCTCAAGATTTACGGCAGGTTCGATGTGTATATCCCTGCTCCCGGCAACAACACGGAAGAGAAAAGCGCCATAAATGTGGGCTGCTATAACGAATCCGGCTTTCATGGTGTGCGGATTATTCGCGGCGGCAGCACCTATTACAACTTCTATGTGATTATCAACGGGCAAAGTGCCAGCTCAAAAACATATTACAGCAACGACTCCGGCATCAATTACGATGCCATAAACACAGTTTCTTTCTACATCAAGGGCAGGAGCCCAAGCGCACGGGACGGGGAATATACTGCCACATTCAACGGGACACGGCTTTTTTCCGTGACGGGCTACAATCCGTGGTTCAATGAGGAGGACGAGTGCAAGCAACTGGTGGTTCACAGCACGTCCAATCAGATGCCGCTCTCGAATATTATCCTCGCCGATGCAGCTTTTGATTTGCGGGAGCGCATTACGGCTGTCCCTCTCGGCAATCCCGTGACGGACATGATTGACTTGGAAGACGGCAGTTATATGGCAGAATCAGCCGGACAGCAGATTTTGCAGACGACAGATGTATCCTCGCTCATATCTGCCTACGGTGGCGCATCGCCCGTGACGGGAATCGCCGTAGCGGGAAATCCGGCATATCGGACAGCAGAGGGATTGACTTCTCTCGTCAGTATTTCCAAGGCAAATGGAACACAGACCGAGCATGGCACAAAGACGCTGCGGACAAGCACCACGGCGGGAGTATTGCATTGCCATGCGGTAGATATGACCATAGCCGACATGGCGGGCATGGAGCTGGGGTGGAAAGCCGGGGTGTAGCCAATGGGAGCAATCATCAAGCCAACAGCATACATCTCATGGACACCCATTGGCAAGATTACGGTCAAACCGATGGATGCCTATATCACTTGGCTCCCCCTCGGCACGATAGAGATAACTCCAAAGGTATGCGCCGCATGGGTGCCAATGGGAACAATATCCATCAAGCCGGCTCTTTGCGCCACTGTTGTGCCGGGGAGCGAGAAAGCGAGAGCGGATACTTCCCGCAAGGTTAGCAAGCCAATCTACGTCACGGGAGATACCCTGCGGCGCACTGGCAAGCCGGATCATATTTCGGCAGATACGGCAAGAAACATCAGCCGGACAGAATCCGTCAACAGCGATACCCTGCGCCAAGTAGCCGAGAATCAAAGTGTGACCGCCGATACCGGCCGCAGAACATATCTGCCCAACGGCACATTTGTAACACCGAATGCATACATTTCGTGGCTGCCCATCGGCAAGATAACCGTCAAGCCCACGAACGCATACATCACATGGCTTCCTCTTGGCTCGATAGAACTGACTCCGAAAATTTGCGCCTCGTGGGTGCCGATGGGGTCAATCTACATCAAGCCGATGATAGCGGCAACCTATGTTCCAGCAAATCGAATGGTGCAGATATCGGCTGATACCAATCGCAGATTATCGCTCCCCAATGATGTGACGGCAGATACCGAGCGGAAGGTATCTCGCTCCAATACTGCCATTGCCGATACCATACGGCAAGTGCAATCTCCCTATATCGCTTGGGCTGTGGGCGATTTGCTCCGTAAACTGATACTGCCAAATACTGCAAAGGCAGATACCCGGCGGACGCTTGGCGGCGAATGGACTGTTGTTCATGCCGATACCCAGCGTATCACCGGGGCTGATTATCAGGTTCTGCGAGTTGATACGTGGCTGGGGACAAGCAAAACCGAGCGCATTGCTTTCGACACCAAACGAACGCCGGGAATCGGAAATCTTGCTTATGGCGATACCCTTCGCTTGGTGGGCTTGGGCGCACCGACCAAAGCCGATGCCCTGCGGATGGTTATAAAGCAGGAGCGAGTTCCCGCCGATACTTCCATTCGCGTCCCGTTGGTTTTGGAGTATGTAAATCGGAGTCAACCTGTCCGCATCAAGGCAAAGCGGCTTAAGGCTAATGCCGCTATTACTCCGATAACACAGAACTTCCGTGACCACGGCATCCGTTCTTTCTCGATGGTGCTGGGGGAACTTACCTTGTCCGATACTTTCCAACTGGAAACGGTCACGCCGATGGAGATTGACGATGCGGTGCAGGGACAGATTTTCGATTACCACTTCCATTTTCTCGTGGAGGAAACCAGTCAGCGAGACTTGGTGCAGACCGTCAAGGGGATGTACAGCAAGGACGCTTTGCTCTATACGGCGATAAACGCCACCGTGGATGAACTCAATGTGTCCGTCTATGTGCGGCAAATCGCTGCGGCTCTGGGACTCACGCTAAACATGGTCTGCGATGATTTCATTCCCTCCCAGAACTTCGAGAACAGCGGCATGACCTATCAGGACATGATTTCCGCTCTGTTCGGCTGGACATCGAAGCTGCCCCAGCGGCAAATCAATGTGTTCATTCGCGGCAATACCTTAAACATTGTTCAGCGGGGCTTGGAGAAGTCCGTGGTGGATATTTCCGACTGGCCGCACAGCCGTCCCACCATCGAGCGGAAACTGGTGCGCTCCATCTGGCACAGCAACAATAACGAAGATCCCGACAACCAAGCCCACAACGAGGAGGACGATGCGCCCATCCCCTTCACGGGGACGATTTCCTTCGAGGACATCAGCTACACCTACGAGGACGGCTATCTGGTGCGGGAGAAGAACGAGGACGGCGAGACTTCCTATTACTACCAAAACGAGTATGACCGGGACGGAAATATGACGGGGAAATATGTCAGCCGCAAGGAAACCCAAAACAAGGACGGCTCCAAAAGCGAGGTCGAATATGTGTACGCCGCGACCGCCAACAATATCTATCTGTTCAAGGAACGGGAGCGGAAAAGAGAGCCGAAAGAAACGCCGTCTTATATGGACGAGTGGGATTCCGAGCGCATCACCTACCATGCGCCCATCGGCTACGGCTGGTACGCCACCACGGTGTATGAGGACGGGGAGCGTGTGGGAAGTTCCCTCTCCCAAGGTGCTCCCGGCGGCAAAGCCAGCCAGTACACCATCGACCAGTCCTCATTAGGCTTCGGCTCCCATTACTCCTCATATTACGATGAGGACGATGCCCAATATTCCTCGCTGATTGACACCGAATTTCCCGTCAAGGGCGAGGAGTATCTGGCGGTTCTGACGCAGGCAATCGAATGGCTGAACCGAAAAGTTCAAGAGACTGTCACCGTGGAGATACAGGCAAATATCCGGGACGGAGTGCCGGATGTGGAGCATATCGTGGACTTCACGGAGCGGATTCGCTTTGATGGCAATGAGTATTTCTTGGTGTCCAATTCCGTGGAGCTTACGCCGCGAAGTTTGCGGCAGACAATAAAAATGACGAGGTGGTACTGATGAACGGAGTAGATGGCTTGGCGGACAGCGTCAAGCGGGCAATCCGCAATGTGAAAAAGGGCTACAAAACCAATGCCCAGCGGGGCAGGATTGTGGAGAATGGCTTGAAGGAAGCGGGAACGAACAAGCGGGTGTTCCTCGTTGAGGTCAGCGGCAGCAACCGCCGATATTTCTGCAAGGCGGCTGTGGACGTGGATACGAGTGTCGGACGGTTGGTTTGGTTTCTGCCCACGGCAGACAAGACAGGTGCTGTCTCCGGCGTTATCGTAGGAGCGTGATGGCATGCAGCAAGTCCGAGTGACCGCCGTCAACGGACGCAAGGTACAAGCCGGTGGAAAGTGGCTCACGGCTATTGGCAACAATGCCGTATCTGTCGGCGCATTGGTATGGACTGACGGGAAATGCGTCTACGGTCATCACTCCGATGCCGGAGGTGCGCCCACGATAATCGGCAGCAAGCCGGAGGAGATTCCGCTCCTTATCGGAAAGTACAGCGTTTCCGAGGGAACTCAGTACGGTGCATATAATCCCAGGAAAGGCGTGAATGTCTTTCGTCATGGCGAAAAACACGATGGGCTGATAAACACATGCAGCAAGTTCGCACTCATCGATAACAACACCGAGGACAAGCTGTATTGGGAGGATGTCAGTATGGATGCCGATGGTAATATCTACGGGATAGACAGCGGACAAACCAATCATGAAGGCACTTACAGGGCTGATAGTCCTGTGGGAATATATGCCAATGGGAACTGCATCTCTTCCTTCAGCATGGTTGATCTTATGGACGGAACAACAGCGGATGCCGTGGCGAGAGTTGCCCCGGACAGCGATGGAACTGCACAGGATATATCCATCGCGGGCAAAATATTCTCTGCCGATGACTACTGGTTCATTGTCCACGATGTGGCAATCGCTCATAAGTGGATTCCATATCCGCCCTTCATCCCTTACGGCTCGGATACCTGCTACATTGTGAGACGCTGGCTGGTGACTCCGTCCAGTACGGTGCAAATTTACGAGGAGAGCGTCTTTTGCCGTAGCTGGCCGCTTGAATATTGGAGATCGGATTGCGAGATTGATTACTCTCCACCTTGGGTGAAAGAGGTGCGTCTGCCCTTGGGCGATGGCTATTACTACATCCTTGGTGGCAATCCAACCCCGTCCATAACGACAAGACCGCATAGCGGTGTGAGCGTGTTCTTCCTTGAATACGGCGGCTATACGGCATATCTCTATTCGCCGGAGGATAAGCTGATTGCAACCCTGTCCAAAGAGACCACGGGGCTTAACATACACGCCAGCGATAATATTTCGGTCTGGAAGCTGGGGAACGGCAAATATCTCATATGCGTCAAAGGCTACGGCCTGTTCGTTGCCCAAAACGGCGAACTGACATCGCTTGATGTGAAACCTTACAACTGGCGGCTGTGTCCGCTGAGGAACATAAAGTCTTGGAAAAATCAGGAGGGATGAGATTATGGACACTATTTTCGACATCAGATTCTGGTCTGCCGGAGCAGGAGCCGTCTTGGGAGAGTACCTCGGCAGTTTCGACAGCCTCATGTACGCGCTGGTGGCGTTTATCGTCACCGACTATGTGACGGGAATCCTCTGCGCCATCGTGGAGAGAAACCTGTCCTCTGCCATCGGCTTCAAAGGGATCTGCCAGAAGGTGTTTATCCTCGCCTTGGTGGGGGTGGCGAACGTCCTCGATGTCCATGTGGTAGGCGGCGGGTGCGTCCTGCGCTCGGCTGTCATCTTCTTCTACTGCGCCAACGAGGGCATCTCCATCATCGAGAACGCCGCTCGGATTGGACTTCCCGTGCCGGAGAAACTGACGGAGGCCATGAAGCAGCTCAAGAACAAGTGAATAGCGGATGTGCCTTGCCCACTGCGGTTTTTCCGTGATGGGCTTATTTTTTTACTGTTTGGTTAATTTTTGCTTCAAATTCGTTGCCTGTGAATTGAAGGGACTTTTTATTTGGAGTGTGACCATCAATGACGCAGGAAGAGAAACTTAAAATACAGATGCTACGGCAACAAGGCTATGGCTATGTAAAAATTGCACAGGAACTTCATCTGCCGAAAAACACCGTAAAATCATTTTGCTACCGTAATCCAGTAGCACACACAGAAACTCATCATATTTGCAAGGAGTGTGGAAAGCCTGTAACGCAGAATCCCAATAGGCGAGAAAAGAAATTTTGCTCTATAGCCTGCCGTATGAGGTGGTGGAATCATCATGCGGGAGAATTACGACACCACAAATCCATGGTATGTAATCATTGCGGCAAATCATACTACGGCAAGCCGGGCAGGAAATATTGCAGTCACGAATGCTACATCGCAGAAAGGTTCGGTGGTAAAAATGTCGCAACAACAGTTTGAGCGGGAGAAAATGTACCTAACTTCCATGCATATCTTCCGTTCTCTGCTTTACCGTGGAATTATTACACCGTCGGATTATGCGGATGCGGAGCGGATTATGCGGGAAAAATATAATCCTGCTGTTGGCACATTATTTTCGGATTTGGCGTTGACTTAATGCCGATTCAGAGGGATATATAGTAGAACGAAGGGGGGGGGACGGCAACTATGCGGACGGTAACGAAAATCGACCCGACCATGCCACAAATGCCAAAGCGAAAAAGAGTAGCGGCATATGCGCGAGTTTCCGTAGATTCCGAGCAACTTCTACATTCCCTCTCGGCGCAAGTCAGCTACTACAGCAACCTTATCCAAAAGAATCCGAATTGGGAATATGCAGGTGTGTACGCCGACGAGGGGATTTCAGGGACAGGGACAGCCAAGCGGACAGAATTCTTGAGGATGATTGCCGATTGTGATGCCGGAAAAATTGACATTATTCTCGTGAAGTCATTTTCAAGGATGGCCAGAAACACGGTTGACCTTTTGAACACGGTTCGCCACTTGAAAGACATCGGTGTGGAGGTAAGATTTGAGCGGGAAAACATCAGCACATTTACCGAGGACGGGGAATTTTTGGTGACGCTCCTTGCCTCCTATGCCCAATGCGAATCCGAGAGCATTTCCGAGAATGTGAAGTGGGGCAAGAGAAAGAAATTTGCCCAAGGACACACCAAAGGGATTACTCCTCCGTATGGCTACAAATGCCAAAATGATAAATGGGTCATCGTGCCGGAAGAAGCCAAAATTGTAAAGCGTATCTTTATCGAGTATCTTGGCGGCAAGGCAAAAACGGCATTGGCAGATGAGTTTAAGGCAGAGGGATTGCGGAACAAAAAAGGGACGTTTAAAGATCACTCGGCAATCGGCTATATCCTTCGCAATCCCGCTTATGTTGGAGATGTGTTGCTCCAAAAAACATATGTGACAGACCCTTTTACCAAGCGGCTCAAATGGAATAAAGGCGAATTGCCGCAGTACCTTGTAAAAAACCATCATGCGCCAATCATTGACAGAGATGTTTTCGACAAAGTGCAAGCGGAGCTAAAACGGCGTGGTGATTTGGGGATTTTTGCCTATGGGGTAATTCCTACTACCTGCTTTACTCAAAAATTGGAATGCGGAAAATGCCATAGCGTTTACCAACGAGACACGATGGAAAAACGGGCAGATGGTTCTCAGTCAGTTTATTGGGTATGTTATGGGAGTTATACAAAACGCAAAAGTAAAAAAGCAATCTGCGTTGCAGGGAGATTTCTTACGGAAACCGAGTTGATTGCCAAATGTAACGAGGTTCTTGGCATGGAGGAATTTGACGAGAAAATTTTCTTGTCAAAGGTGGAAAAAATAATTGTCTTGCCGGAGAAACTTACCTTTCACATGACCGATGGCAAAGAAATCGATACTCCGATTTATGTCAAGGAGGACAGTAAAGTCAGAAAGCCGCCGACAAAGTACAGCTATTGGACAGGCAAAATTCACTGCGAAGTATGCGGTGGAAATTACATCCGGCAAACAAGGCACTACCTTAACGGCGATACGGAACACTATTGGATTTGCGGAACGGGCAAGACCTGCGAAGGACGAAAGAACGGAATTCTGTGGCAAAATGATATTGACGAAGGGATAGGTAATTCTGCCGATGATGTGGAGCGTATCACAGCAGGATTGGGTAGGACATTGACCATTCGTTTCAAGGACGGAACTGAGAAAAATATCGCATGGAATAAACGCAAACGACATTTCAGTCCGAAGAAAGGAAGGTAGCCAATGGCGAAGGAAATTCTGACCATACCCGCCACTATATCGCCGCTTATGGCGCAAAGCGGGAATCCGACAGCCAAGCGAAAAGTAGCCGCTTACGCCAGAGTCAGCACCGATCGGGATGAGCAACTCACCAGCTATGAGGCGCAGGTAAGCTATTACACGAATTACATCAAGAGCCGCGAGGATTGGGAATTTGTCGGGGTATATACCGACGAGGGCATTACCGGCACCAGTACCAAGCACCGTGAAGGATTCAAAAATATGGTGAAGGATGCCTTGGATGGGAAGATTGATTTGGTCATATCGAAATCGCTCAGTAGATTCTGTAGGAACACGGTTGATAGCCTTACAACCATAAGAAAACTCAAGGCTGCCGGGGTTGAATGCTATTTTGAGAAAGAGTCCATCTGGACAATGGATTCAAAGGGAGAATTATTGATAACAATTCTCAGTTCGTTAGCTCAAGAGGAGAGCCGGAGCATTTCGGAGAATGTCAAATGGGGCAAAAGAAAAAGTTTTGCGGACGGCAAAGTATGCGTACCCTTCACACAATTACTCGGTTATGAAAGAGGGGAAGATGGCAATCTTGCAATCAACGAGGAGGAAGCGGAAACTGTACGATTGATTTACAAACTTTTCCTTAGTGGACTTTCCTATCACGCCATAGCCAAAAATCTAACGGAGCGTGGAATAAAAACTCCGATGGGAAAAGATAAATGGCATCAGCAGTGCGTATTCAGCATTTTAACTTCAGAAAAAATGAAGGGTGATGCATTGCTCCAAAAATCTTATATCGCCGACTTCTTGACGAAGAAACAAGTCAAGAATCATGGGGTTATTCCACAATATTATGTCAAAGGGAATCATGAGGCGATTATAGACACGGAGACTTTTGAATTGGTGCAAACCGAAATAGCTCGAAGAAAAAGCCAGCGCGGAAGGTATAGCGGCGTGAGTATTTTTTCAAGTCGAATTAAATGTGGGGAATGCGGTTCTTGGTACGGCTCGAAAGTCTGGCATTCCAACGATGCCTATCGTAAAGTAATTTGGCAATGCAACCACAAATTCAAGGGAACAAAATGCTCCACTCCGCATTTTACCGAGGAGGAAATCAAAGCGATTTTCGTCAAGGCATTCAATCAGCTTTTTGAAAACCGGAAGGAAATACTCGACAATATAAGCCTTGTTAAGAAAACGATTTGTGCTACAGATAATTTGGAACATGAGCAACAGAGACTTGCCAACGAATTGCAAGTGGTGACGGAAATGGCGCATAACGCTATCCACCAAAATGCAACAGTGGCACAAGACCAAGCGGAATACCAAGTGAAATATGATGAGCTCATGAAACGCTACGAGGACACCAAAACCGCCTATGAAAAAACGGTCGAGGAAATTGCCACTCGAAAAAACAAGGACAACACCTTGAGCAGTTTTTCCAAGACACTCCGCAAACAGGAAAATATCCTCGATGATTTTGATGAAGGATTATGGGGGACATTGGTGGAAAACATGACCGTCCACAGGAAGGACGATATCGAGGTTCTTTTCAAAAATGGTACGGTCATCCGGGTAAATTAAAATAGACGGCGTAGCTACGGTTACGCCGTTTTTATTTTGAAAAAATGATTTCAATAGCCTCTGCACTTAACTGTGGTAAACCTGCCCAACGATAACTTTGAAAATGCACCCATTCCTAAAATTACCGTTGGGATTGTATCAAATATGGTAAAATGATATTTACGATGATGGTGCCGATTTTTCCCTCGTCCAAGAGCCCCATGAGCCTCTGCCAGTCCGGTCGTTCAAACGTGGTGCCGGAATAGCCGTCATCCACAAAGAAGACCGTGTTGGAGAAACCGTTGTCCGAGGCGTACTTTGCCAGCATCGCCTTCTGGTTCTTGATGCTGTTGGAATCCCCCTGCATCTCATCGTCCCGCGAGAGGCGGCAGTAAAGGGCAGTAATCTTCCCCATGCCCGGCAGGACATCAAATTCCTTGGTTCTGTAAGATTGTCTGCTTTTCATGTTCCCTCCTTCCCGACAATCTTCAAGCGTTGCCATAATTTTCCCACACCGCTACGAAGAAGTCAAGTCACTGGACGGTCAAAGTCTCCTGTTTGTCGAACGCTCCACATCCCGCAGGATCAGCCGCTTCACCTTCTCGGTAGCAGTCTCTCTGGCATTGCGGCTGACCTCATGCACTACGATATAGGTAATGCCGCCCCTTTGCAGTGTGGTGGTCTGGGGCAGGGAATCATCCTGTCCGAACTTTTCTTTCGTTGCTGTCATGTCTGTCGCTCCTTCTTGATTCATAGAGTATGCCTTATGCCATGTAACCATTATTGCCCTATCCTGCTCCCTGCATCCGGAAATCTTTGCCTCCGACCTCGACGATGTAGCACATCCCGCAAATACGGCTGAGTATCCGCTTGCCCTGCACACTATCGCCGGATTTCTTCCCCTTGATGGCCGCCACCATGCGCTCTGCCAATCCTGCCATTCCGTAATTCGACGTGATGATGGTCTGCATCTCATGGTTGGAGCGGTAGTTGATGATGGCAAAGACCTGTTCGCTCACCCACTCGCTCATACGCTCCGCGCCCAAATCGTCCAGCACAAGGCAGGATGCTCTCTGGACGGAGCGCAGAATCTCCGCCGTTCTGCCTGTGCCGAAACTGTCCCGAATATCCATCAGGAGGTCGGGGACACTGGCAAAGACTACGGGAATTCCCCGCCGCATCTTCTCCTGCGCCACAATCGCCGCCAGAAGTGTCTTGCCTGTCCCTGTAGCCCCGTAAAACAATGCACCCTTATCTTGATACTCAACCAGCCACTTCGCCACATCCACAGCCTTCCTGTTGGCTTCTGACGTGATATAGTCCCCAAGGGTCTTGCCCCGATATGCCTTTGGGATGCCGCCGGACTGGAGAAGGCGGTTCAATCGTGCCTGTTCCAGTCTTGCCGTTTCACGTTCACACGGCACCAAAACACTGTGGAATCGCCCCGTAGATGTGGGGCTGACCTCCTCGAAATAGCCCTTGGGATTTTGTCGGCAGTCTCCCGTGCAGTCCCTGCACAGTTCCCGCCTGTCCTCGATGTTCACAATCTCCGCCATGTGGTCTTGCAGTTCCTGCGGGGACAGTCCCTCATACGTCCCCCGGCAGTTTCTGTTGCTTCTCGAAGGCTTCATAGTCTGCACCAAGCGAGGATATTTCTCTCTCAGGCTTGCCAGAATCCCTGTTGCCTGTTCCATTTCTTCCATCCGGTTCCCTCCAGACATCATATTTTCCTTCGACGATGTTGGCATATTTGCTTGGGTCAAGCAAAAAATCCAGATTCGCCTTCCATCCGTCACGGTTCTTGCCACAAAGAAAAGGCGTGTCAGCGCACCTCTGAAAATAGTCCTTGATGGCCTCCATGCTCCCGCCAAGCAAGGCATATAACTCTGCCATTGCCTTTTTCCTCTGCGGTGTCAAGACCTTGGCAGGGAGAAATTCATGGCAAAGGCTATGATAGAGGACGAGGATTTCATCATAGGGAGGAGCGTAGTCCATCTCTCCTGACCTATCCTCATCTTCCCTAACCTCACCTATACTATCCTCACCTAACCTATCCTTACCTATCCTATCCTTCGGCCCCCGCCGGTTGCCAGTGTGCCTGTCACTTGGTATATCGCATGTCTCCCCATCGGGTTCCATCTGGTTGCCATTCGGTTCACCATCAGGGATACCAACGGTTGCCGCATGGTTGCCGCACGGTATACCAACGGTTGCCGTCAGGTTGCCGGATGATTCGCTGCCGGACGGCAGCAGTTGATATACGTTGTTCTCGTCCAAGACGAGCAGGGATATTTCGCTGTGAACCGTAGGGCTGTAACGGTCATTGCGAATCTTGTTGTGGACGCGCCAGTGCCGGATGACGATGATGCCGCTCTCAAATGCAAGGATATATCCCTTGGCAATGAGAATCCACATATCATCCTCCGATGCCCCCAAAAGACGCATAATCCGCTTGGGACTTGCCACAAAGCCGTCATCGTCCCCATAGAGGAGAAGATGAAAATAAAGGCACTGGGTGGACATGGGCATTTCCATGAACTTATCCGTATCAATCACGCTTTTGGCGTACATCCTGCGTATTGCCATTGATAACACTTCCTTCTCATAATCTCTGGTCAAATCTTATCTTCCCATGCCATTCGTGCGCTCCGTCCATTCGCGCCGATGGGTGGGGTAGGGGAGGGATATGCTTGTCGGACGTTCTTCTTTCTGAGAGTGTTCCGCATCCGTCAGCCCCATATCCGGCACTCGTTCTTCCAGCGGTTTCCACTTGACGGAGGCCAGCAGTTCGCCGATGGACTTCTTCTCCGGCATATGATACCGCTCGTTATTCGCCACATAGCCCCGCTTTACCATCTTTTGAATCCGCTGGGCAAAGTCACGGGAAGACACCTTCTTGACAAACTCCCTCGTCTGCTTCGTCAATCGCTCCTTGTTGTCGGTAAATACGATGGCTCTCTGCTTGGCTCGGCTGAGGTCAACATAAGCGGCGTTGCGGTTTTGTCCCCTGCCCGTGGTTGGCATATCCGCTACCACGAAATCCACGCCCATGCCTTGGGCTTTGTAGTTGGTCACGGCGTAACTGTAATCAATGCTGTTATACTGCCCCATGTCAAAGGTGACCTGCTCCCCGCTGTCGGTTTTGACGGTGAACATGTTGCCTTGGATGGCTTCTATTTGCCCCATCGTGCCATTGAGGACACCGAGGCGGCTGTTGTTGGCGGTGAAGATGATTCTGTCCCTTCGGGCAAAGCGACGTTCCTCCGTCACGTCCTTCTCCCCATTATGGGAAGTGATTTTGAACGTGGTTCCTTCTGCCAGTTGTCCAGTGCGAATATAATTCCGGCGTATCATGTCATTGTATTCCTTCCGGCTCCCGTTCGTGGACACGAGAAGCAACTGATTTTTGTAATCCTCCAGTCTCGCTTGTCCCATGATGTACCTAATCTCCTCCCTTCTGTCATCCCGATTGCCGATTTCTCGGAAGTCGCCCCGCTTCTCCAATATCTCGTAGGTCTTGAGAGTATCGCCCTTGACGGACTGACGCACGGCTTCCAAGAGTCCCAAGTTCCGCTGTCTCCGAATATCCTCCAGATAGGCTGTCCCTGCTCCCGCTTCGATAAGCGCCTTGAACGGTTCTCCAGCTCCCACTGGCGGCAGTTGGTCATAGTCCCCCGAAAATACCACTTGGGCATTGTATGCAATCGCAGCCTGTTGCAGTTCGTCCATCAGGTGATTGTCCACCAGTCCCGCCTCGTCCACGATCCAGATTTCCCGCTCCTGCGTAGGTTTGACCTTGGAAAAATCCCAATGCTGACGTATGCCGTCTTTGCTGTCCGAGTCAGCTTTGATACCGGATTCCTTCTCCAATTTGCCAAGGAAAGAATGAATGGTGGAAGAGGGAATGCCAGATTCCTTTTTCAGCCCATCGGCGGCCTTGCCGGTGAAGCATACACCCCGCACTTTGATATTTTCGGCTTCGCAAAGTTTCCGCAAGGCATTCATGGTGTAAGTTTTGCCCGTTCCGGCAAGACCTTGGACACAGAGAAATCTGTCTGCGCTGGTCATGATGTGATGGAGAACTGCGGTCTGTTCCTCGTTGGGCGTGAGGCTTTCCGTGGTAGCCACCCGATTCAGAAGCTCTTTGCTCTGCTCCATTGAAAGCGTTTTGGGGATAACTCCCTTTCCCTTCTGCATCCGCTCGATGATGTCATACTCCTGTCGGATATTTGCTTCGGTGGTGACATAAACATCCTTGCGGTTCTTCCCCCGTTCCATCCTGCCCAATTTCACAAGTTTCAACCGTTCCATCGCCGCCTGCGCCTCCTTCTGCGATATGCGCTCCAATACGCCCTCGGCCATAATACGGTGGCAGACTTCGGGAATAGAGAAGGCAAAGGCTTCTCTGGACAAATGCTCAACGGCGGTTTTGGCAATCTCGTCTATTCGCCGTCTACGCTCCTGCCGATGCGCCCGCTGCACAGCAAGGTGATATTCTTTTTCGGTCTGGA
>CALGGN010000051.1 GCA_937915915.1 uncultured Selenomonas sp.
GGGCGGACATAGCAAGTACATCATACATCCATCCAGTTTCACGGATTCAGGTTAATGACATGGTATAATAAACGGAATATAAAGCCTGCTTTTTTGCAAGAAAATAAATGTTTCAAGGAGCAACTATGGGACGGACAATGAAGGATTCTGGTATTGAGTGGATTGGAGAGATACCGGAGGATTGGACGGTTAAAAAGATAAAATATTGTGCATCTTTTATACAGGAGAAATATAATAATCAACTCGGTGATTTAAGATACATCGGGCTTGAAAATATTGTTTCTTGGTCTGGTAAATATATTGATACTGCATCACAATATGATAAATCACAAGCTATTATTTTTGAAAAAGATGATATTCTATTTGGAAAACTTAGGCCGTATCTTGCAAAAGTGTATCATTGTAGGGAGAATGGTTGTTGCTCAGGAGAATTCTGCGTGATTCGTGTGAATTCGGAAAATGACAAGCGATATTTTTGGAATTTACTTATATCCTTTGGATTTATAGAAACAGTTAATTTTTCAACCTATGGAACAAAAATGCCACGAGCAAATGTGAATTTTATCCAGAATATGTCTATCCCATTACCACCACGTAAAATTCAACGACAGGTCGCTGATTTTCTTGATAAAAAGTTTATTCATATAGACACAGTCCTCAACAAAACCCGTACATCCATCGAGGAATACAAAAAGCTGAAACAATCTATTATCACCCAAGCTGTCACCAAGGGCATCCGTCCCAATCGGAAGATGAAGGATAGTGGGATTGAGTGGATTGGAGAGATACCGGAAGAGTGGGAGATTAGGCGCATAAAAACGATTTTTACATTGCGAGATGAAAAAAATTTTCTTCCATTGGAACAAGTGAATTTGATTTCTCTATATACGGACAAAGGTGTCGTGCAACATTGCGATTTGGAACAAACCACAGGAAACAAAGCCTCAAATGCAAATGGATATAAAAAAGTGTATGAAAATGATATTGTGGTGAATATCATTTTATGCTGGATGGGAGCAATCGGTCGCTCCGACTATAGTGGAGTAACCAGTCCTGCCTATGACATTTATGTTCCGTCTCAAGATATTGAATGTCAATTCTATCATTATTATTTTAGGACAAGCGGGTTTAGCGGGGACTGTTATAAACGAGGAAAAGGCATCATGGCTATGAGATGGAGAACATATTCTGAACAATTCAGAGATATTCATGTGGTTATGCCATCAGTAGAGGAACAACGAGAGATTGTATATTATCTTGACACTAAAATTTCTGGAATAGAAAATCTCATTTCAAAAAAGGAACAACTCCTTACCGAGTTGGAAAACTACAAGAAATCCTTGATTTTTGAATATGTGACAGGGAAGAAGGAGGTGTCGGTTGCGTGAGTGAACTGGGGGATTATTGTATTTCAGAACTTTATATAGACAATTTCAAAGTATTCCATGATTTTAGGATCATTTTTTCTGACCCCATCACTGCGATTGTTGGGGATAACGCATCAGGAAAAAGTTCCATTTTGCAGGCAATCGCATTTTTGAAATACTGTTGCATTTCTACAACTGATGCCTATTTGAAAGATCGTAGTGTATCGGTGGAAGATATCGTTTCAAGAGTGCTGCCGAAGAATCAAAAAATTATTTCATTTAACATCTCATTAAAAAAAAGAAATAATCCAAATGATGCAATTGTTTGGTACATTTCTTTTTTTGCAGATAAAACAAATAAGAAAATTATTCTACGAAAAGAAGAGGTATCTATTTTTGACAAAAAACAGGAACATTTACTTTTATACTACACACAGAGTAATAGCTATCGATGGGATGAAAAACAAGAACGATCTGAAGGTATTGCAAGCGGTGAGTATTTTTCCTCTCAAATTGCATTCATTGATGAAAAACGCAGCACACAATTTCCTCACTTATATGCCATAAAGAAATTTTTCATGGAAAGCGAACCCCTGGACTTGTTGACACCAAAGAATATGAGGAAAAGCGCCCGTGGACAGGAACGTTCCTTGGGTGACAGCGGAGAAAAACTACCAAATCTTATTTATAAGCTGAACAATGAGGAAAAAGATCAGTTGCTGACATCACTGAACAAGGTACTGCCCAATATGGCATCTGTTCGCTCTGTTCGTTCTGGTTCTGGAAAAGCCGGATGGGCGCACTTGGAAATCACGGAGAAATTCAAGGAACATCCTATCACGGTACAGGCTGGCGGAATCAGTGATGGCACGTTGCGCCTCGTGGCGTTGTTTGCGTTACCCTTTCTCAAAAAAAGGGGAGGGTGTATCTTATTGGACGAGGTAGAGGACGGAATTAATGCGGAAAATTTGCAGGTGCTTTTAGAAATCCTGCGCCGGTATGCGGAAGAAAACCATCAGCAAATCATTATGACAACGCATAGCACAGTTTTATTGGATTATCTGAAGCCGGAGGAAATTCGCTGTTTGTATCGTAGGAGTGATGGATGCGCTGAATGTGTGGCGTTCGAGGATTTGTCAGATGTAAAAGAAAAGCTGTCTTACTTATATCCGGGAGAAATTATCCTGAACGGAGGAAAGCATCTGTTCCGCGAGCAGGGGGACACAATCCATGATTAAGCTTTTATTGCAAGGAGAAGGTCCTACCGACTGTGGAGCAATAGAATATGGGACGGGAAATTTTCTCGAAGGACCGATTCCCATTTATATTCGTAAGGTGCTTTCGGATTGCACGATGGAACTGCTTCCAAGAGAAATGAGAAATCGGTTCAAATATCAGAGGTCTGTACGAGGATTGCGGGGACATGGTGTCCGCGCATTCCTTTTAGCCGTAGAAACCATAGAGCGAAATGCGGATGTTGCCGTTTTATATGTGGATGCGGACAAAGCTCCTGCCGCTGACGCTACGGAGGAGCACCTTTGCAAGAAACGCTATGCCGCACTCAAGGAAGAAATCATGGAGGGCTTTCGTCGTCCACAGAAGGCAATACAATGCGTTGCGATTATTCCCATGAAAATGATAGAAAGCTGGATGATGGGAGACCCCGCCGCATTTGAAAAAGCATTTGGAAAGCCTGTAGGGAAGGAAAAGAAGAAAGGGAAAGAAAAACAGAACAAGAACATATTTCCATCAAAACCGGAACTGGAATGGGGCGCAAAGGACGATAGCGACGGAAATTATCCCAAGCATCGTTTGCAACGGATTCTGACGCTATATCAAAAAGAGGCATGCAGGGAAGTATTTTGCGAAATAGCCAATCATTCAGATATCGAGACCCTTTGCAAAAGCTGTCCCATCAGTTTTCGCGATTTTTGTGGACAACTTAGGACTTTAGGAACTGTTCATAAATAAATTTTAGATTTGACTTGTCTAAATCTTCATAGGCGTTGTTGTCGTCAGTCGACATAGCCCCGCTATGCCTCCTTCCTCCGCCTAGCCTATGAAGATTTATCCTGCGTCCTATCTTAAAATTTATTTATTGCCAGCTCCTAAGGAAACACGGATTCATTCAGCATGTTCTTAAATAATGATTGCATTGCTGCCGCAGTGTTGTGGCGGCTTTTTTTATATCTTCCTGCGCAAAAATCGCGGAAACTACGGCGGCTCCGGCAATGCCCGTGCCGGATAATTGCGATATATTTTCAGCATTGATGCCGCCAATGGCCACCACGGGAATATCGACAGCAGCTGTGATGGCTTTTACTGTGTCCAAGGGGACTTCACTGGCGTCCGATTTCGTTCCTGTGGGAAATACGGCGCCCACGCCCAGATAATCGGCACCTGCCTGGCAGGCGGCAACCGCCTGTTCTACCGTTTGCGCGGATACACCTAAAATTTTATGCGGCCCCAGAAACTCGCGAGCCTTGGCGGCAGGCATATCCTGCTGGCCGATATGGAGACCGTCAGCATCACAGGCCAGGGCAATCTCCCAATTGTCATCCACGATGAAAGGCACGTGACAGCTTTGGCAAAGGGTATGGAGTTTGCGGGCGGCGGCAAGAAAAGCCTCGTAAGGGAGGTCTTTTTCCCGCAGCTGCAGGCAGGTTACGCCTCCTGCCAGTGCTTTTTCCACAACAGAGACAAGAGATTCGCCCGCTAGCCAGCGGCTGTCGGTGACGGCATAGAGCAGTAAATCTTCCGGTCGGATATTAGCAGATCTCATACCTTGCTCCCTTGCGTAAATCTTCGGCCCCCAGATGGCAAATCGTATCAATGATACGATTGCGATAGGTGGCATTGCCTTCGCCCGGAAGCAGCTTCCGGTGGGCCATCTCCCCGGCAAAGCCCATCGCCATAACGGCCGTGGCGGCAGCCTCCAAAGGTTTTGCAAGATTGGCGGCAATGCAGGCGGCAACGAGGGCAGAACACTGGCAGCCCGTGCCGGTAATGCGGCTCATTTCCGCATGGCCATTGCGGATGATATAGCATTTTTTTGCGTCCGCGGCCAAATCAATCGCCCCTGTGATGGCCACGATGGTGCCGAGCCGATGGGCGGCCTGTTTGGCAAATTCGCAGGAACTTGCGAGATTTTTTTCCGTTACGCTGTCTACGGCGGCAGCATCTACGCCTTGCGTATGGCCTGTGCCATGAACCAAGGTCTTGATTTCGGAAATATTACCTCGCACGCAGGTGACGCTTCCCGTCTGGAGAATATCCAGCGCCGTCTGCGTCCGCAGGGCAGTGGCTCCCGCCCCTACCGGGTCGAGGACAACAGGGTGTCCAAGCGCACCTGACCGACGGGCAGCACTTAGCATGGCGGGGATGGTGTGCTGATTCAGGGTGCCGATATTCAGGCACAAACCCGCCGCCAGTTGCGTGATTTCTGCCGCTTCGTTAACATCATCGGCCATTATGGGGCTGGCCCCGCAGGCCAGTGTCATATTGGCTACATCATTTACCGTCACATAATTGGTGATGTGATGAATCAGCGGCATGCTTTTGCGAATGTTTTCCCAGGTATCAAACAAGTAAATTCCTCCTTCGATGGAGGGAAAGGGGTAAACGAAAGGGACTGTCCATTTTTGGATAGTCCCTGAAAGTCGTTATTCCTGTTTCCCTACGTTGGCATTATCCAAATCAGGTTAGGAACTGAAGGCAGATAAATGAAACAGGCGCGCAAGCGTATGATTTATTTGCCGTAAGTTCCAACGGTCGAAGTGCACAACTTCCTCTCAGCCCGTTTGCGAGCTCCCGTGTATGCGATTGTCACCCTTTACTTTAATGGTTTCATGTAAATTTGTCAAATGAAATTTCTAACACCAATTTTTCTTTCGTTTGGCAGGATTGACAGCTATAAGCGGAGAAAGTAAACCCTGTGCGAAACACCGTTTTACATGAAGGAACTGGGGAAGCTACTTGAAATTTCTAACTTTTTTATCTAAAATGTATGTGGGGAGCAGTGGCCCTATTCAGTGCCGAAGAATTGCTACAATTCGAGAATTTGGGGCAAGTCCGTATCATATAACCCAAAAGAAGGATGAGAGATGATTACACCAGATAATTTTACAGATGTGCTGCAGGCGATGGGGTTTGCTCCAAACGGTGACATGCGAGAGAAAGAGTATCCTTAACCTGAATCCGTGAAACTGGATGGATGTATGATGTACTTGCTATGTCCGCCCCCTTGGGGGCGGGGAACCATCGAAGATGGTGGTGGGGGTGACGATTTTACGGTAGGAGACTGCATTCATTGACACATTGTCCCCCCACCACCGCCGATGGCGGTCCCCCGCCCCCAAAGGGGGACGGACAGTGTTCGAGTTTCACGGATTCAGGGATACATTTATCGTCTGCATGAGAGTGATTTCAACTCCAACGTACAGGAAGGTGAATTTCATGAATGACGAAAAAAAAGTAGGTAATCATTCGCATGTTGATTACCTCATCCACGCGGCACAACATAGCCGATATCACGCAAAACATTGGTTTCGATATCTGAGGAAAATGATTATCAATGATAAGATTATTCTGACGCAGGATGATTTGACAGCATTGCTCGAAGGCAAGTTTTTGACAAATTTCCAGAAAGTTACACTTAAGCGGGCAATGACGAAAGGGACACCCACTTATGACTATGTTGCCGGATTAAACCGACCATGCAAATTGAAGAATATCGAGGAATTTTTCAGGAGGAATCCGAATGTTGCCAACCGACGAGAAGATTTTCTCAAGATTTGACGAGAAATTGGGGGAAAGAAACCTTCGACTTTCCATCATTTGTGTGGGTGGATATGTTTTGAGATTTCATGGCATAAGAGAGACTGTTGATATCGATGCGTTTTTCACGAACACGCCAGAAATTCAATCGATTATAGAAGAAATCGGACAAGAATTCGGCTTGAATTCATCTGACGAAGACTGGCTGAATTCCTCCGTACAGAACTTGAATGATGCACCGGATGAATCCATATGCAGTACAATCTACACGGGGAAGAATCTCACAGTTGCCATCCCCCCGCTCCTATATGTTGCAGGTATGAAACTTATCAGCGAAAGGGAAATAGATATATCCGATGTCGCTCAGATTATATCTTCATTGCATAGCAAAGACCCTGTGGAATTCAGGAATGGGCTCATGCAATATGGTTTTGGATTTGTGGATGAAGCATTGATTCTTGAAGCTTTTTCAGAAGCTTATGGCATGGAATGGTTAGAAGAATACTATCGAAAACACGAATCCGATTTTACAAAGAATATTGATAGTTTATCTTCTGGAAGTTATGATGCTGTCTTTGATCGTCGTGCCTTTGGCTTCGGCACGGAAAGCAAAATAAAAAATTTTGAGCTTCGTAAGGATTTTATCAAGTGTCGCGAAGAAATTTTAGGGAAGCTTCTCAAGATTCCTACCATGCAAGGGCGAACGGAAGCATTTTACGATGAAATGAAAAAACGACTCTTGGAGAAGTATTCAAACGATGAGGTTGCACAGGCATTGAATTCCTTCACGCAGTACGTACCGTATGTCAAAAAGCAACCTTCTGCACCCAATTTTGAATTATCGTTTCAAGATGATGTTTGAGAAAAACAGCAGTGAGGTGGAGTCATGAGACTGGAGGAGATCGTGAATCGTCATTTGCAGGAGCTGGGAGAGACCGATCTGGCCATCTGGAAGTATATTATTCAGCATCGCCGGGAGACGCGCCATATCT
Organism: uncultured Selenomonas sp.; assembly: GCA_937915915.1. Taxonomy (GTDB): domain Bacteria; phylum Bacillota; class Negativicutes; order Selenomonadales; family Selenomonadaceae; genus UBA9786. The sequence continues at coordinate 7,136 of CALGGN010000051.1, forward strand.
CCATACATGAGCTGGCCAGAGCTTGCGCGGTTTCCAGCACCACCATCGTCAGATTCTCTCAAAAGCTGGGATTCGACGGCTTTGGGGATTTGAAGGCGGTACTGAAGCTGGAGGATGCTCCCTTGGCTTATGGGCAGGGGGATGTGCTGCAGGAACTTCAGGAATTCTATCGCCAAACAACAGACAAGGTGTTCCAGCGCAATTTTGACAGCGCCAGCAGTCTCATCCATGAGGCGGATCGGGTCTTTGCCTTTGCCTCCGGCTACGTCCAGAGCAATGTGGTGCAGGAGCTGAAGAGGCTGTTCTTCTACGATCATGTGTTTATCTACGAAGTTGCGGGACGGGAGGAATTCAACGCTCTTGTCCGCACCCTCACCAAGGATGACCTTTTCCTTTTCGTTTCCCTTTCCGGGGAGACCCCGTTGGTAGTGGACTTTGCCCGCCAGCTTCGCCTGCGGGACGTGCCCTTTATCTCTATCACGAAATTGCACGACAACACGCTGGCCAGTCTCTCCACGGTGAATCTCTACGTTTCCCCCGCTCAGTTCAGCCTGTATGATGAAAATGATGAGCATACGGCTTTTCAGTCCATGCTGCCATACTTCATGCTGGTTGAGGTGCTGTATGTGCAGTACCGCATGTATCTGCAACGGAAATGATGCCTGTACCAAAGTACAGAAAATGTACCAAGTTGCACGCTGAGGATGAAATGCCGAAAGTCCGCGAAACTATTGCATTTGCGGACTTTTTTTATTATCCTTTCCCTATAAGATATCTTAAAGAGCAGCTGAAGCAGGAGGCGAAGGCTGCTGTGTAAGGAAAGCCTTTTACAGGAGGGAATGGACATGACGCTCAGCAAAGATCATGTGATGCAGGGCATGCAGCGGTTTGGCGGTGCGATGTACACACCGGTTATTTTGTTCGCGTTCTTCGGCTTGACGGTGGCGCTCGCCATCGTCTGCAAAAACGAGGGGCTTTTGGGCAGTCTGGCAGCTTCGGGGACGGTCTGGTACGATTTTTGGTATGTGGTGGAGCAGGGCGCATGGACGGTGTTCGCCCAGATGCCCATCCTTTTCGCCATCGCGGTACCCATCGGCTTTGCCAAGAAGGAGCCTGCCCGTTGCGCGATGGAATCCTTCGTCGTTTACATGGTGTTCAATTACTTTATTTCCGGTTTTCTGAGCCTGCACGGAGCCTTCTTCGGCGTGGATTACGCACAGGAGGCAGGCGCAGGAACAGGGCTGGCCATGATAGCCAACATCAAGACACTGGACATGGGCATGTTGGGAGCAATCTTCATCGCCTGTGTCACTGCCTGGCTGCACAATCGGTTCTATGATACGGATATCCCGGACTGGCTCGGCATCTTCAAAGGCCCGGCCTTCGTCGTGGCGGTGGGCTTCGCTGTGATGATTCCCATGGCATTCCTCTTTTGTCTTGTCTGGCCCGCGGTGCAGCATGCCATTATGCAGTTCCAGGATTTCCTCAAAACCAGCGGCATTCTGGGTGTTTGGGCCTATACTTTCTCCGAGCGCATCCTGCTTCCGGCAGGACTCCATCACTTCATCTACTTGCCCTTCATCTTCGGGCCGGCAGTCTGCGACGGTGGCATTCAGGCCTACTGGCTCCAGCATCTCAATGATTTTTCCACCAGCGCGCAGAGTCTTGCGGAGCTTTTCCCCGAGGGCGGATTTGCCCTTCATGGCAGCTCCAAAGTCTTCGGATTGCCCGGCGCGGCTCTGGCCATCTACATGTGCGCCAAGCCGGAGAAGCGCAAGAAGACGGCAGCTCTCCTGATTCCCGCGACGCTTACCGCCATGCTTTGCGGTATTACGGAACCTTTGGAGTTCACCTTCCTCTTTGTGGCTCCGCTTCTCTATGCCGTTCATGCCGTGCTGGCAGCCACGCTGTCTGCAACGCTTTACTTCTTTGGTCTTTCGGGGAATTTCGGCGGCGGTCTGATTGACTGTTTTGTGCAGAACTGGATACCTCTTTTCTCATATCATGCGGGAACCTATATCATGCAGCTCGGCGTGGGGCTGTGCTTCACCGCAATCTACTTCTTCGTGTTCCGCTATCTCATCCTGAAATTTGACTATGCGACACCGGGACGCACGGCGGATGATGCGGAGGACAAGCTCTTTACCAAGGCGGATTACCAGGCGAAAAAAGAAATGGAAGAGCTGGGCCTGGGGGACAATGCGACGGCCATCAAGGCGAAAGTCTTCCTGGACTGCCTGGGCGGTCCAGAAAATATCAAGGAAGTGACCAACTGCGCGACTCGCCTCAGAGTGACAGTGGCAGACCCCGACAAGGTAGCCGCTGTGAGCAAGTTCACCAAGGCAGGCGCTTTCGGACTGGTGAAGAACGGCCATGCCATGCAGGTGATCGTGGGACTTTCCGTTCCTCAGGTGCGGAGCTACTTTGACGCGCTGCTGAAAGGTGAGAGGATTGAAGCATCTCCGGCAGCAGCGAAGAGCGCCGCTCCCAAAGCAGATATGGATTTGGCCATGAAACTTCAGGCATTTGTCTCCGGCAAGCTCATGGACATTACGGCAGTGGAGGACGAGATGTTCTCCCGGAAGATGTTGGGCGACGGTGTGGCCATCGAGCCTGTGGGGAATACGGTCGTAGCTCCTGCGGATGCGGAGGTCACCATGGTGATGGACGAAAGCCGTCATGCCATCGGCCTGCGGCTGGAAAACGGAGCGGAGCTTTTGATCCACATTGGCATCGATACGGTGAAACTGAATGGGGAGGGCTTTGAACTTCTGACAGAGCAGGGAGCCCATGTCAAGGCGGGTACTCCTTTGGTACGGTTCGATGCCGAGGTCATCAAGGCTGCCGGCTACAAAAACACGGTGATTATGGCGGTGACGAATTCGGCAGAGTATCCCCAGATGCGCAAGATGGAAGATCAGGATGTAGAGGCTGGCAGCACAGACATTCTGGCATTTTGACGGAGGTGAGCGGACATGGCATTGAAGTGGTGGCAGAAGACCGTGGTCTATCAGGTGTATCCAAAGAGTTTCATGGACACCACGGGAAGCGGTCAGGGAGATATTCGCGGAATCACGGAAAAGCTGGATTATCTGAAGACGCTGGGAGTGGGGGCCGTGTGGCTGACGCCCGTCTACCGCTCCCCCATGGTGGACAATGGCTATGATATTGCAGATTACAAGAGCATTGATCCTTCCTATGGGACGATGAAGGACATGGAAAATTTGATTGCCGAGGCAAAGGACAGGAATATCCGCATCGTGATGGATCTGGTCTACAATCATACCTCCGACCGGCATGCATGGTTCCAAGAGTCGAGAAAGAGCCGGGACAATGCCAAATCTGACTGGTATATCTGGCGTGACGCAAAGGAGGATGGGACGCCCCCCACCAACTGGCGCTCCATTTTCGGCGGCAGCGCATGGACATGGTGCGAGGAGCGGCAGCAATATTATCTCCATACCTTTGCGTCCCAGCAGCCGGATCTGAACTGGGAAAATCCTCAGGTGCGGCAAGCTCTTTATGATGCGGCGAACTTCTGGCTGGAAAAGGGCGTAGGGGGATTCCGCATCGATGCCATTGTCTACATCAAAAAGCCAAAAGAACTTCTGGATGGGGTGCCCGATGGCGGGGACGACATGGTGAATATCCACACGATGACCGCCAATACCCCGGGCATTCTCGATTTCCTGCGGGAGTTCAAGGAAAAGGTCTTTGCAGGGCATGACATTTTCACCGTGGCGGAGGCCAATGGGGTAGGGCCGGAGGATTTGAAGCACTGGGTGGGAGAAAACGGTATTTTTGATATGCTCTTTGAGTTTTCCCATATGTGTCTGGAATTCCCTGAGGGAGAAATCTGGTACAAGGCAGAGGGATATTCTCCCCGATTGATTCCCCGTCTCAAGGCATGCCTCAGCGCCAGCCAGGCGGCAACCGCTTCTGACGGGTGGTATCCCATCTTCTTTGAAAATCACGATCAGCCCCGCTGTGTGCGGCACTTTTTCCCTGATGAGGCGGATTCCGGCGCGGCAGCCAAGGCCATGGCAATGACGCTCTTTACGCTGCGAGGCACGCCCTTTGTCTATCAAGGACAAGAACTGGGCATGGACAATGTCGCCTGGGGCAGTATCGAGGACTATGATGATATCTCCTCCCATGGCCAGTACGAATTGGCCATACAGTCGGGATGTTCCCCGGAAAAGGCCATCCGGGCAGGCCACCGTTACAGCCGCGACAATGCCCGTACCCCCATGCAGTGGGACAGGGGCAGACAGGCGGGCTTCACTTCCGGCACGCCCTGGATGAAGGTGAACCCGAACTATGTGACGGCGGAGGGCAGCTTTACGCTGGAAACTCTCCGCCGTCTGCGCACCTATCCGCTGAATCTGGACGCGGTGAAAAACACCCTCATTG
>CALGGN010000052.1 GCA_937915915.1 uncultured Selenomonas sp.
CGTGCTGATTATAGCCACGGGAGAAATGCTCATAGTGACGTTGCATCAGGCTCCGGTGTTCCTCGCAGTAGCCCGTCCTGCTGTCCGTCAGATTTGGACAGCCGCCGTAGCGGCAGGGACGTTTGGGTTTCGTTGGCATCGTGTTCACCTCGAATTTGGGCATGAAAAAACCTCCGCAGGGATTGCTCCCTTTGGAGGCTGTGCTTTACACTCTTACATGATATATCCTAACAGGCTCTCCGCAAGAGTGCAATAGCTGTGAAAAGTTCAAAACGGCTCACATCGGTTCAAAACGGGTCAAATCTCGATTTTTTCCAGATTTTCGAGAACTTTTTGATGGGAACGCTTGATGGTGCTGACGCTGCAATCGATTCCCTTGGCAATTTGCTCCCATGTGCAGCCCATGATGTAACGGCTGCGGAGAATGTACTGCCATTGGGGATTTTCCACATTGTCGATGAACTTGCTGATTTCCATCTTGATGTTCACCAAGCGGTCGATCTCCTCGTTGATTTCCCGCTCCTTGTCCACGATACGCTCCACCCATTTGACGTAGGGAGCCTCGGTGGGTGCGCTGTGGCTGACGTGCTCTTCCAAGCGGCTGCTGCCGATTTTCAGGGACAGTCTGCGATAGTTGTCAAGCTCTGCCACATGGGAGTCAATCAGCACATCCAAATGCATAGCCCGTTCCAAAAAATTCTTAACATCCATGCTGCTCGTCCTCCATCTTCTTTAGTTTTTCCAAGAGCCATACGCCGTCCAGTTCCGTCAGATTGCTGAACCAGTCGGAACGGAAGAATGACTCGGTGTCCTTCACCAATGCCTCGCAGACCATAATCCGGGCAAGCAATTTCTCTTCGGCGGTCTTTTCCTCTGCAACGGCAGGTTCGTCATTCTCCTTTCGCGCCTTGATTCGCGATTTCCGTTCCTTGATTTGCTCGGCGACCGTAGCCACCAGACCATCGGTTTTGGGATTGGCTTTGAGAAATTTCGTTGCCCTCCGATGGTCGTTTGCCGCCTGCTGAATGATGGCATTGGCCAGAGTCTCATACGGATTCATGGGCTTTTCCTCCTATTCCGGGCGTTTGCGATAGCGTGTGCATTCCCAGACATCTTCTCCCGTGAAACCGATGGGCAACTTCTGCCCGATGCTTTTCTTGCAGTCGTTGCAGTTCCAACAGGCAAGCCGCTCCAAGCAGTCCCGGCACTGGCATTTCTTGCAGTAGATGTATTTCCCGCAGCAGTCGTTGGGCATATCATGGTCGGCGCAGAAATCCTCCACGCTCTCCCAAATCATCATCCGACGCTCCACGGCGAGATCGCGCTCCTCCACGCATCCCTTGCTGCTGTTCCATTCCCCCACCATGATGATGCCGTCGCATTTAGCGAGGACGGTCTTGCATTGCGCCAGCACCGTATCATAAGGGAGATTGGTATCCTTCAAGTGGAGCAACACGCTCATGGGATTGACGAACGTGATGTGGGGGTACTTCTTGCCCAGCCTCTTTGTGATTTGTGCAGCGGCCTTGCGGTTCTCCTTTTCGTTCCCGGTGTAGGGGTGCGAAATATAAATCATGTCCATGTTCTTTAGCTCCTTTCTCACTCACAGTTTCGAAGCGCCGCCGCAGCCGTTGGGTCATGGTAGCCTTCCCCGTTATGGCTTGGTGTCCGCTGTTTGCCCAACCGCTTGACCTCGATATGGATTCCCGGCTCTTCCGCCCATTGCTTTTCCACAATCTCCCGCACCACTTGGGCATCGTCCTTCCAGTAGCCGCATTTGGTCATGCAGTCCTTGAGCATTTTCTGGAGGTTGTCGGTATCCGGGCGAGTTATGCGCCACTCACCGCCCTTGTGGGTCTTGCCCTTGGGGAAGAGCCAAGTGGTGCGAAGTTCCAAGGCTCCCATCAACGGCTCGTTGGGACGATGATTGGCAAGGTGCGCCATCAGCGTTGCCTTGGCTTTCTTCAAGGGAGCGGGGTCGTAAAATATGGGTCTGCCGCCAACGATGCGCACCGAGCGTTCCTGCGCCGTTGCCGTCGGCGGGTTAATATCGAGAAAAAATCTCAATTTCTACACCTCCGTGTTTTTGGTGTATTCTCAGCTGTTCTATTACGTTGCACTCCTCGAAGGGGAAGGGAAGGACGTGTAAACGTCCCCTTCCCTCCTTCGGGAGCGTAACTACCGTTTCTTCTTGTTTATATGTATATATAAACAGCGTAGAAGAAGAATTTTTAGGAATCGGCTTCATTCCCCGTCGTTACTGGGTTCGCACGATAAATCTTGCCCTTTTTCAAAACGAACTCGCCGCCCATCTTTTTGAGCCTTGCGTAGACCGTTTTATCCGAGATATTGAGATACTCCATCATGTCCTGCACGGTGACATTGCCGTCCATATTGAGCACCTGATAAGCGTTCCTGAAATCTTCGGCGCAATTTTCGGAGGTCTTGGCATGGCTGTTCTTCATGCGTCCTGCCTCCAATGTGCCTTGAGCGGGCATTTCTCCCAATATGCCGTTCGTGTCCAAACGATGAACGGGATATTCAAACCAGAAATTCACGGGACGGATGTTCTCAAACTCCCGGAGATTGGACTCCAACCGCCAAGCCGTAGCCTGTCCGTCGCGGATATTGTTTTTGATATCGTCATCCAGTTCCAACTGGATCATGTCCAGTTGCGCATCGGGGTCGCGGGAAAATACGCCGGAGCCTGACGCCCTGTCCATCGCCCTCTTATTGCCCTGCGCTCCTTTGGAGTGATGATGGCAATAAATGGTGGAGCAACCCGTCTCGGTGCAAATCTTGTCAAACTGGTTACAGAAATGTCCCATCTCGGAAGCCTTGTTCTCGTCTCCCGTGATGACCTTGTAGATGGGGGCGATGATGATGGCCGAGAGCTGCAAATCACGCACCCGGCGCACCAGTTTCGGCACAAGCTGGTCAAGCGGCACGGCGTGTCCCCGCAGATTCCAGATGGCGATATTGTCGGCATTCTTCATGGAAAGTCCCAGAGCCTCATAGATTTTGAGGAAGCGGTTGATGCAGCTTGCCGGGTCGATTTCGAGATTGACATATAGCACTTTCCCCTGCTTGCAGGGAAAGCCCAGCC
>CALGGN010000053.1 GCA_937915915.1 uncultured Selenomonas sp.
TCCACAAAGGCATGTGCCATATCATAGGTCAGGGACTCTTCTCCCCGGAATGTCTCACACATAGCCGTCAACTCGGAATTGACGGCGTTCTCATTTGCCTCGATTGTCTCACACTGGTGCTTCTTGCTTACAATCTCTGCCTCGATACGGGCAATTTCCTCATCAATCTCCTTTTTCCTTTGCAGATAGACCTCCCTGCTCATGCCACCTGAACTGTACCGATTGTAAGCACGGAACTTCCTGCATTTCAGGGACTCAACACCTTGTTTCAACTTTTCAATATCCGCATGGCCGGAGGAAACAGATTGGCGAAGCTCACGCGTTTGCTGTTTCCATTCCCCCTTGCGGGTGTCGGCCAGTTGCATATAGTCTTGGATTGCCTGAAAGACAGCCTTCTCTATCGTTTTCTCCTTGGGAGACTTGATGCTCCGGCATCCCTCATCGCCTTCATGCCTCCCATATCTGCAATGAAATCTCGTCGTTCTACGATACCGGTCCAAGTGCCGTAGGCAATTGCCGCAGACCATAAGGGATTTCAGGGGATAGGGCGGCGAGTTTCCTGCAACAATCCGTTTTTCTGAGATGACCTTCTGCGCCAGGGCATATTCCTCCGGCGTGACAATGGCCTCATGCACACCCGGCACAATAACCCATTCCTCTGGCTTCTTTCTGACGCAGGATTTCTTGCAAGGGGCTATCTGTTCCCTCATTCCCCCCACAAGAGCGCCCGTATAGGCATAACGCCTGAGTATGGAAACGACCATGCCATGCGTCCAGTTTTGCCTCTCCGCCTTCCCTGTGTATTTTCGTGTACCCGGATGTGTCTGACAAAAATACACTCCCGGAGTAGGAATTCCCTCGCGATTCAACATCATGACAATTTCTCCAACGGTGATTCCTTCAATGGCAGAATCAAAGATACGGCGCACTATGGCGGCGGCAACCGGGTCTATGACATCCATGCCCTTCCTCTCCGGATCTCTCCTGTACCCAAAGCCGGGATCACCTCTGACACGCCGTCCTTTTTTCATAGACTGCAAATGCGCAGTTTTGACCTTTACGGACAAGTCTTTGCTGTACGCATCATAGATGATGGCTCGCATCACCATATCCAGTCCCCCAGTTGTCCCTTGATACTCCCGGCTGTCATATCCATCGTTGATGGAGATATACCGAACCCCCAAAAAGGGGAACAGGCACTCCAGATAGTCACCCATCTCGATATAATCTCTGGAAAAGCGGCTGAAATCCTTCGTAATGCAGCAGCTATATTTCCCTTCTCGAATGGCCGTCACCATGCGCTGAAAGGCGGGGCGGTTCATATTGGTTCCGGTGAAACCGTCATCCACGAATTCCGTGCGAGGAACCCTTGAAAGCTCGGCATGGTTGTCAAGGAATCGATGTATCAGCCCCCGCTGGTTCACCACGCTGTTGCTTTCGTTCTTCTTTCGTCCCGTGTCCTCGTCCGCATGGGAGAGCCGAATGTAAATCGCAATCCTTTGTTCACGCATTGTCATCCCTCCCCTCCAGACAATCCTTGGTGAAATCAAAAATATCTTGGTACTTCATCACGATATGGATGCTCCCGTCCTCATATACATGGATGCGTTCCACCATGGCATCCACCACCTTCTGGTTCAGGGCTTTCAGGTTTCCCACGCTACGCATGGCATTGACCCAGAGGTTTCGTGGTGACATGGCCTCTTGGTAGGCATTCCGCTCCGCGACCAAACGCTCCAGTTCCCGGTTCCACTTCTCGCCCTCTCCCTCGTAGGATTTCTTGGCGAAAAGATATTCCTCCCCGTCCAGAACCCCTCCCACATAGTCCTCATAGAGTCTTGTGCGCTTCCTCTGAATTGCGCCCAGTTTCTGCGAAGCCCTGCGGATGGCCATATCGAAGCTATGGCGATTCTTTCTGTCCTGTTCGCTCCCTTGAAAACTTGCAATCAGTTTTTCGTAATCCAGTGCAAGCCGGGCATGGGTCTGAAGGACGGCCAGAACCTTAGGCTCCAGCTTTTTCTGGTTAATATAGTGGCTGGTGCATCTATGCTCAACATACCGCCCCTGATAACTACTGCAAAGGTAGCGGCCATACCAGCTATTCTCTATCGCTGGATGCCGATGGCGGCTGTAGAACATCCTCTGACCGCAATCTGCGCAAAAAATTTTCCCCTCGAACAGGTCATGGAGTTTCGCCCTGTCCTTTGCCGTCTTTTTCATGCTGTCATGGCGTTTTTTAGCATCCTCGTCCATCAATGCCTGTACCTTGTCGAACACTTCCCGCGAAACCAGTGCCTCATGGGAGTTGGGGAAAATGTGCCAGCAGTCCGGCGTGGTTTTTTCTTTCTTTATCCCTTTGTAAATAGCACTGTGACTTTTGCCGAGGATGCGAATACCGATATAGGCAGGATTACGCAGAATGATACGTATCGCCTGGATACACCAAGGTTTTCCCAGACTGTAAGAAACATCGGCCTTGGGCGCACCTGAAGCATTTAGCCGACGGACAATTTCATTCAAGGTGAGGCCATCCGCTTTCCACTGAAAAATCTGCCGTGCAATGTCCGCACGCGCTTCGTCTGGAACGATACGGACACCCTCTCTGCTTCGCCGATAGCCGTAGGGAACAGAACTCCACTTGAGGGTACCCTCCTTGATTTGCATTGCCCGTGAAGCCTCCACCTTACGGGAAATATCCTTGGAATACATGTCATTGATAAGATTCTGGAGAGGCAAAATGAGGGATTCCGTAGCATCCCCAACAGAAAGGGTATCCAGCCGTTCCTTCACAGAGATGAACCGTACTCCCAAATCCGGGAAAATCCGCTCCAGATAGGTTCCAGCCTCAATGTAATTCCGAGCGAACCGCGAGAGGTCACGTACCACCACGGCCTTGATGATTCCGTTTCTGATGTCCTCCATCAGTTCGTCAAAGGCAGGGCGGTGCATGATGGTTCCCGTCCAGCCATTGTCCTCATAGACCTTCACCAACTGAAGGTCAGGGCATTCGCTGACATACTCCCGGCACACATCTTTCTGGTTCTCAATGGCTCCCCTGTCCTCCCGGCCAAGATTCTCCACCGAGAGCCGCACATAAATGGCGGTCGGAAAAATTTTTGGTGCTGCCGCAATTGATATTGCTTTTTCTACGGTTTGTACCTGTTGTCTGCGGCTCTTCCGTCCTCTTCCCATCTGTCACACCTCCTGTGCCTTCTGCGGGAGCAAATCCCCATGGCGTTCCACGAACTCACTCATCCGGCGATATTCATCTCCGTAGCGGAATACCACTTCCAATGCGTGTCCTTCATAAATGAGGATTTTATCCACGAGTGCCATCAGGACACGACGATTCACTTCCCCGATGTTCTCATGCTGGCGAAAGAGCGCTACCCAGACTTTTTCCGTATCATCTGAGACAAGGGCATCTTTTTTCTCCCGCTTGATACGGTCAAGAGCGGCACTCTTATCCTCAATTTGCGCCCTGTACTGCTGCCTAAAGTCTGCATATTCCTGCTTGTCCAAAAGTCCGTCGGTCAAGTCCTCGTAAATGCGGAGCTTCATCTTGCTCAGGTACTCGATTTCCTCCTCCAGTTTCGTTATCTGCGCCTCATAGCCCAGCACCAACCGATTGGATGAGGGCAGTTTCTCGATGTAGTCAAGCGTCTTGGAAATGTCGAGGACGTTCTGGACTTGGGCAGCAATGGCGTTCCTTACCGCCCTTTCCAGCTCAACTGCACTAATGCTATGGGGACTGCATCCCTCATGCCGTTTATGAGTAGAGCAGACGAAATAGTAGTATTTCTTGTTTTTGGCGGGCACTACTTTCCGAATCATGGGCTGGCCGCAGTCCCCACAGAACAAAAATCCAGAAAAGGGATTGCCCTCGGTATCCGTGCCAGCACCGGCCACCCGTGTGTCCCTTCCCAGCAGGGTTCTCACGGACATAAAATCATCGTAAGTTATAAGAGCTTCATGAGCATCCTCCACCCGAATCCAGTCGCTCTCATCCCGGTTCTGCACCACATGCACCTTGTAATTGGGGGTTCCCCGCTTTCCTTGAGCAAGAATCCCAATATATACTTCATTGGCGAGGATACGCCGCACAGCGGTGTATGACCATTTGGCTGCCTCTCGTGTCTTGAAGCCCGTCTCGAAATTGATACCGCTCTTTATCTTGTGTTCCATGGGAGACTGGATGCCCAATTCGTTCAAGTGGTCGGCAATCTGCCCCACGCTCATGCCGTCCTTGTAAAGGGAAAATATCTGCCGGACGATTCCCCCTGCCTCTTCGTCAACGATGAGGCGGTTTTTGTCCTCCGGGTCTTTCCGATAGCCATAGGGCGTATAGGAACCAACATATTCCCCCTTGCGCCGCTTCACATCAAGGTTTGTCCGTATCTTCACGGAGATGTCCTTACAATAAGTGTCGTTGATGAGATTCTTGAAGGGGACGAGGAACGAATTGGATTGGTGATTCTCGGTCAACGTGTCATAGCTGTCATTGATGGCGATGAAGCGAACACCCAGCAAAGGAAAAATCTTCTCCAGATACCGGCCTCCGTCGATGTAATTCCTAGAAAAACGTGAAAGGTCTTTGCACAGGACGGCGTTCACCCTGCCGTTCCTCAGAGCCTCTTCCATCTTCCGAAACGCCGGTCGCTCAAAATCCACCCCGCTGTAGCCATCATCTACAAAAGTCTCCACCAGCTCCAAATCGCTGTGCTTCGTGATATACTCCTCGCAAAGTGCCTTTTGGCTAGCAATGCTGTTACTCTCGGCCTTGTCGCCGTCATCCCTGGACAGCCGCGCATAAATGGCTGTCCGATATACCGTTTTGGTTTTGGGCATAGAAAAAGCCTCCGTTCTTCTGACAGATAGAAATCCTCAAATCAGAAAAACCGAGGCTGATGTCGTATGAAATACAACAGGCCGCAAACAAAGGTCTGCCCCCAAGGGGGACTAGCTTTGCGTCGCGGCAAGTCCTGTTTCTTTGGCCACCTTCATCTTAGCGCAGATAGCCCGGACTTGTCAACACCGATTTTTCCTGCTGGGAGCGAACGGCATCGCTCCCTGTGCCAGAGATTTCTATTTGTCAGATGCCCGCCAGATAGCTGCGGACACACTCATCCATGGTGCGATCCGTGGCGGTGAAGCTGATTTTCACCTTGACTTTGCCGTCCATATAACAGTAGGGATTCCCAATCTGCGCCATAAACTGGCGACAGCGTTCTCTCTGCGAACTTTTGGCATCCACATGGACGGAGCCAAGTTGCACCATTTTATGGCTGTCCATATCCCTTGGGTCAATGGAGCGCATTTCTGTAAGCGTCATGTAAGATTCCCCCTTCAGGAGCGCCTGCACGTTTTGCCCTTTTTGCCATGCCTCTTCTGCTTTTTTTCAGCCCGACGCCCTTTGTCGATGCCCGGTAGTCCCAATTCCTTGAATGCCCGTACCAGCCTGTCCTCCAATTTTGAAGCATACTCATTGCTGAGGGCACGGACAGGATTTCCGTTCCGGTCATAAAGCTCAACCGTTGCAAACTGTCGAATCTTCTTGCCAAAAATATCCAACAACTCAAGGATTGCCTCCGGCTCATCTGCCTGTACCCTCCGCACCAAATCATGCGTTAGCCGCTCACGGCATCCGGTGAATTGCCCCGTCCTATAAAAGCACATATCCATCATCCTCCAATTCTCCCATGAACTTCCTCAATTTCTCGATGGCTTTCCTGCGGTGGTACTGCACAAGGCTTCTGCTTTTCATGCCTAGGAAACTGCAAATCTCTTGGTCGGTCTTGCCCATGCCATAGTAAAGCAGCACAATGTGCAATGCTCTCTCGTCCAGACAGCTCAGAGCCATCACCAAAGCCTCATTGGTAAACTCCACCGCCTCCCCCATAAATCGGATAATACAGTGATAGCGATTCGGGAAAGCCTTCGACCGACAGGAAAGGACTTCTCTCCATTCAGGATTTTCCGCAACTTCCTCCAAGGGGATGTTGTACTTCTCCTCTACCCGCTGATGCCTATCAAGATTCCTCCGCTTGTTGCGCAGCACGGCGCACCCGTAGCTCCACAAGTCAACGACAACACGCCTGTCCACTCCATCTCCTCCTATCCAAATCATGGATGCTCCGCAAAGACGGCGTGAAACATAGCGATATGCAGTTTTCCTTGCAGAGCATCCTCGGTAGCTTTTTTCACTAAATGCTCATGGTTTTCCAATTGATGAGGGGCAGTAACCATCTGCCCCCAACAAACTCTTCCGGCAAGGCTGTCGAAGATGTTGCCACATGGTTCCTATGGGAGAAATTGGACAGCCCTAAATCTCCCCCTATATATAGAGACACTTTGACATGCCGTTTTGCCAAAAATTTGCCTAAAAAAATTTTGATTTTCTTAAAAAATTTTTTCCGAAGCGTCTTTCGGAGCACTTTTGATAATCTATGATTATTATTTCGTGTTAAAGTATAAATAATATTTAATGTTCTGATTTTTCATCTACATATCGCAAACTTCTCCTCCCATATATATAAGAAGGGTTGACCCTTGCAATTTGTGTCACGAAAACCAAATTTTTTCAAAAAATTTTTGAGGAACTACTTGTAATATTTGAGAATATCTCTCACCTTTCCTTTAGCACACCCAAAGAAGCCAGTACCTACGGGTACTGGCTCACTTTGTCCGCTTACCGGCAGGACGCTGCCTGTATGGTATAGGCATTGATGATACTTGCCACATCCTCCCGGCTCGGCACCATGGGCGAGAAGCGCATCATGGTGCTGGCCACATCTTCCCTGGTAAAGCCCTTGTCAATGAGGAGCTTTACAGCGTTCTGCTCGGCGCTCTTCGGCCATAACCAGTCCGGTGGCTGGAGCCGCTTCTTGGCAAAGGCGAAGAAGCACTTGGCACAGGGTGTTTCCG
>CALGGN010000054.1 GCA_937915915.1 uncultured Selenomonas sp.
GGTCAGCGGCATTGACGAGGAATTGCAAGCGATAGTATTCCTTCGGCAGATCGGAGAGCATGATAACCTCCGGCTCGCTTTGGGGATTTTCCATGTCGTACACACGGAACTCGGCGAAATTGCACGCCACGATCCACCGGGGACGCTTGGAGTAGGGAAGCTCGGCGGCATAGCGCTTCGCCTGTTGGTAGGGCGTGAGCAGGGTGCCGTCCGACTGTCGGATGGGCTTCGACAGGTCTTTCCCCAGTCCCTTCTGCTCAGATTCCCTCATGGCTTTGCCATCCTCCTTGCTCAATTGCTTCTCAGCCTATAAAAATTCCACTTGAGCAAGGGAAATCCTGCCCAATGAGAAAAATTCTGTTTTTTGAAAATTTCTTGCTTTCTGAATTCTGCCCCGTGCATAGGAGCAATTCCTGCAAAATCTGCAATGCACCTTGCCAGTAGTTAAGAACCGTTGTAAACTCCGTGCAAAACGGTGTTTCGCACTACGCCCTTACACGAAATCTAAGCTCTCACTGCGCCTATCGGCTTGTGCTTGCTAAGATTTCGTAGTAAAATTAAGAAGAGGAGGCGGCATGCCCATGGGACGTATCAAAGATTGGGAAGAGCTGACCATCAGTGACAATTTCCTCTTTCAGAAGGTCATGCAGAACCCACGGCTGTGCAAGCGGCTCATAGAAAAATTGCTGGGCATCAAAGTGAAGCAACTCACCTACCCCGCGACGGAGAAAACCATAGAGGCAAGCCCCACCCAGAAAGGCATCCGGCTCGACCTCTATGTGGAAACCGAGGACGGCACAATCGTCGACATCGAGATGCAAACGGCAGACAAGTCCCTCGGTTGGCTCCCCAAGCGCACCCGCTACTATCAGGCCATGATAGACCTCAATGTGTTGGGCAAAGGCAAGGACTACATCGAACTCAAAAAGTCCTTTGTCATCTTCATCTGCACATTTGACCCATTCCCGGAGAGTAACCGCAAGATGTACACTTTCACCAACCTCTGTCACGAGCAGGACGGCTTGGAGCTTGGAGACGAGACGGTGAAGATTTTCCTCAATACCAAAGGAACTATCGGCGAGGTGGACGAGGACATCGACAAGTTCCTCGCCTATGTGGACGGCAAAGCCGCCGAGGGACAGTTCACGCAGGATATCGCCGCCGAAGTGGAGCGGTTGAAACAACACAACGAAACGAGGGTGGAGTATATGACGCTGATGATGGAACTCAAAGAGCAGAGACGAGAAGGTTACGATGAAGGGCGCACGGATGGTCGCGTTGACAATATCGTGGACAACGTCCGTGCACTCGTTGCAGAGACGGGGTGGAGTACCGACAGGGCTTTCGATGTGCTTCACGTCTCGCCAGAGGACAGAGTGGTCGTGGTTGCACGGCTCTAAACTCTGACATTTTACCCCCCTACAGCAGGGGGTAAAATTTTGACCTAGGGGGTGCAAACGCACCCCCTAGGCGGGGATTTTGCATTCCCGTACAATAATTCAATGTAATGCCATATCTTTTTGTTTGCGATTCCTGCATCGCTTTCCAAATGCCTGTACTCCGGTCCGGCTTTAAGTCTTGGCTGATGGTAAACATATTTTTGCCTCCCCTTATAAATTTTTGCCCATTTCGTATGCTTCCTGCATGGCCGCATCGAAAACGGGCTGCAAATCCCGCTCTTCCAAGTGGTTCCCAAAAACCTGATCGCCGCCGACGGTGCCGGAACCCCACGATCATGCTCCCAAAGCGATTTTCGGCAAATTTTTCATGTGTCCTCCTCCTGTTTTTCACAACAATGATTAGGGTTCACTCTTTATACCCGGCCTCGCGTAAATTACATCTTGTCATTTATTTTATATATTAAACGTCAAGTTGTCAATATTATATCCGAAAAAACTTATGGAAACGCTGATTAAATGAGCTTTTGTCATTGTCGAAGGATTTTTCTGTCAGGCAAGAAAGATGCCGTGAAGTCGTAGCAGAGCTACGTCGAACGGCATCTGACGCAGCATGACAGAAAAAGACTCGGCAAGGGCAAAAGGGAATTAATCAGTGTTTACTTATATCACGCTATCTCAGGAACTGCCCGGTGATGCTTTCCTTGCTCCCCGCAACCTCCTCCGGTGTCCCCGCTGCCACAACCCTGCCTCCGGCCTCGCCGCCACCCGGTCCCATATCGATGATGTAATCGGCATTTTTTATCACATCCAGATCATGCTCGATGACTACCACCGTGGCACCGTTTTCCATCAGCGCTGCGAATACACCGAGCAAAACCTGCACATCCAGCGGATGCAGCCCGATGGTCGGCTCATCGAAGACGAACAGGGCATCCGATTGGACCTTGCCCATCTCGCTGGCCAGTTTCAGCCGCTGGGCCTCGCCGCCGGAGAGACTGGGGGTTTCCTCGCCCAGTGTCAAATATCCAAGACCAAGCTGCTGCAGAACGGTGAGGCGCTGATGCACGGTTTTCATGTCCCGGCAGACCGTCAGCGCCGTATTCACGTCCATATCCATCAAATCCGGCAGGGAAAATGTACGCCCTGCCTTGTTTTCGTATTTCACGCCGTACGCCGCCCTGGCATAGCGGGAACCGTGACAATCGGGACAGGGGATGTCCACATCGGGAAGGAACTGCACATCGAGACTGATGGCTCCCGTTCCGTCGCAGACGGGACAGCGAAATTTTCCCGTGTTGTAGGAGAAATCCCCGGCCTTATAGCCCTTTTGTTTGGCCGACGCGGTGCGAGCATAGATTTTCCTGAGCTCATCATGGACATTGGCATAGGTGGCCACGGTGGAGCGGATATTGAGGCCGATGGGGGTTGCATCGATCAGTTTGGCATGACGAATCCCTGCCGCTTCGATTTTTTTGACATGCTTTGGAAGAGACGTGTGCTGTGTCATGGCAGTCAAACCCGGCACGAGGCTTTCCAGAATCAAGGTGGTCTTGCCGCTGCCGGAGACTCCGGTCACCACCGTCAGCCGTCCTTGGGGGATATCCACTTTGAGGGGCTTCACGGTATGGATTCCCTCTGTTTCCATATGGATGCATCCCTTGGCAAACAGATCGGCGGCAGGAGCGCGCCCACGAATCATCACCTCGGCTGTCCCTGCCAAAAAGGGCGCAATCCTGGATCCCTTGTTTCGGCAAATGTCTCCCACCGTTCCTGCGGCAATGACCTTGCCGCCATTGGCACCTGCCTCCGGCCCCATCTCGATCAGCCAATCCGCTTCTTTCAAAATCTGCGTTTCGTGATCCACCAACAGAATGGAATTGCCGTCGGCAATCAGGTCGCGCATCACGCCGGAGAGTCCCACGATATTGGCAGGATGCAGACCGATGGAAGGCTCATCCAGCACATAGAGCACGCCCGTGGTGCGGTTGCGTACTGCACGGGCAAGCTGCATTCTCTGCCGTTCTCCCGTGGAAAGAGTAGATGCTGCCCGATCGAGTGTCAGATAGCCAAGCCCCAAGTCCATCAGACGCTTGGCAACGATTTGGAAGGACTCGCCGATGCTCTCTGCCATAGGCCGCATTTCCTCCGGCAAGGAAGAGGGAACGGACGCCACCCATGGAATTAGGTCAGACAGTGTCATGCGGCAGACTTCAGCCAAGGAAATGCCCTGCAGGAGCGGTGCTCTGGCCGCCTCGGACAAGCGCGTTCCATGACACTCCGGGCAAATATCTTCTTTCAGGAACTTCTCCACCCGCTTCATGCCCTTTTCGTCCTTCACCTTTGCGAGGGCGTTTTCCACGGTGTAGATGGCATTGAAATAGGTGAAGTCCATCTCCCCAGCCGCACCGCTGGTCTTGTTCTGATAGATCATGTGGTGCTTGACGGCGGGACCACGGAAGACCATGTCCCGCTCCTCGGAAGTAAGTTCCGAGAAGGGAATATCTGTCCGCACCCCCAGTTCCCGCGCAATGTCTTTCATCAGCGACCACATGAGGGTCTGCCAGGGCAGCACCGCCCCTTCGTCGATGGTCAGGGATTCATCGGGAACGAGGGTGGATTCGTCCACAGTTCGCACCGTTCCCGTGCCGCTGCAATGGGGACAGGCGCCTTGGCTGTTGAAAGCCAGTTCCTCGGCGCCGGGACCATAGAAATGCTCACCGCACTCCGGGCAGATGAGTTCCTGCTCGGCAGCCACGGCAAGGGAGTGGGGCAGATAGTGGCCATTGGGGCAGCGGTGGCTGGCAAGGCGGGAAAACATCAGCCGCAGGCTGTTCAAGAGTTCCGTTCCCGTGCCAAAGGTAGAGCGTATCCCCGGCACCCCCGGCCTTTGCCGCAGGGCAAGGGCGGCCGGCACATACAGCACCTCGTCCACTTGCGCCTTTGCCGCCATGGTCATGCGCCGCCTCGTATAGGTGGACAAAGCGTCAAGGTAGCGTCGGGAGCCTTCGGCGTAAAGCACGCCCAGAGCAAGGGAGGATTTGCCGGAGCCTGAGACCCCGGCGATGCCAACGATTTTATGGAGCGGCACATCCACGTCGATATTTTTGAGATTATGAACCTTCGCACCACGTATTTTGATGCAATTCGGTGTTTCCATCCTATCACTGCTTTCATAAACATTTTCATAAATAATTCGTCAAATTTTCCTAATAGGTCGATGCCTTTGCTCCCATCAGCACCCACCTGCCATGAAGGAACTAAATGAAGAGATTGCTTACAACCGTTACATGAATTTTAAGGCAGCTGCTTTGGGCGAAAAATCAGAGTATATCATTACAGGCGTACCAGCAGAATTTTTGCTTTCGGGATTGATGGGCGGCAGCGTGGCAACGACTTTTTGATACTGCCATTCACATAGTTCTGCCCCTTGCGGGAATAGTAGGCTATCAAGATTTTGGACATGATAACGCTCCTTTCCCTCTTGCACGGATTATACGATATACCTGAATCCGTGAAACTCGAACACTGTCCGTCCCCCTTTGGGGGCGGGGGACCGCCATCGGCGGTGGTGGGGGGACAATGTGTCAATGAATGCAGTCTCCTACCGTAAAATCGTCACCCCCACCACCATCTTCGATGGTTCCCCGCCCCCAAAGGTTATGTATCAATACATCAACAATGTGCGGCATGAAAAATGTTGATGTATTGTTACCTTGTTCAAAGGGGGCGGACATAGCAAGTACATCATACATCCATCCAGTTTCACGGTGATGACAAGATCGGCTTCCCTCACGTACTCCTCCAGCTTTGTTTCCTCCAAAACAATTTGAATCCCCGATCCCAGTGCAGCATTCGTATAGGCAAGAAAAGCAAACCCAAGCCCGCCTGCAGCACCTGCCCTGGCAGCGTCAGGATTTGCCCTGTGAACGATATCCTTCGAAAGCATCGCATAATCCCACAGCCATTTGTCCATCTGGGCAATAGAGGATGGCGAAGCGCCTTTCTGTGGGCCATAGACTGCATCCCTGGCAACAACAATTTTCATTGCATCACATCCTCCTGCCGCACTTTTCCTGTGTTTGCATCGCTCCCACTCCTTGCATAGCCTCAACGAGATATCTATTCGACAAGTTCAACGGCTGCTCCTACGATGAAAAATTCTGCCACAAAATCGATTGTCTCGATACCAAACTGCCAAATGCCATGCCTCTTTTTGAATGGCAAACCTTTTTCACCGACTCAATGTCGGTTTCCGCAGCGTTCCCCATAAGTCCGCTCAAAATACCCATTGCCTATCTCCCTTCTCCGCTTAACCGCCCATACTGGGCAGAGCCACCTACCCCTCTAAGATTGCCATTTGGGCACTTCCCTCTGCAGTCACCGTTCCATCTGGCAGAGCCACTGTTGCCTTCAGACGAACAAAATGATTCCTGCGGGATTCCTCCCAGGCGGATACTGTCAGCATCTCCCCGACAGGCGTTGGCTGGCGGTAGCGCATCTCCAGTTTCGCGGTCATCGCTTCTTCTCCCTTTTCCATAATCAAATATTTCACCATGGCCTCATCTGCCATTGTCGTAAGGATTCCACCGTGGACTACGTCATCATATCCTTGGTATTCCCTTGGAATCATCTTCCTGGCAACGCATTTTCCGTCCTCCATGGAAAAATCCAGTTTGAGCCCGATAGGGTTCTCCTTGCCACAAGCAAAACAGTATGCATCATTTCTTCCCATGATTCTGTCCTTCCTCCCACACGTCTCGCCGCTCTGCGGTTTTCAGCATGCATCAAGTTCTACCGTTCATGGAAATTTAGACAAGTCAAACAGCAAGTTATTTGGAATGGGTTATACTACAAAAAGAATTCACCGTGGATTTCCTTCAGAAGAAGATGAAAAAGAACGAGGGCGAGTGACAGAGAGGAAGGAAATCATTGCTAATGCGGAGCTTATTCGCAGGACACTCTGTGACACCACTGCCATGCAGGAGGAAAAACGGCGGCTCGAAAGCGAGATGGCGGTGCTGGTGGACATGGTGAACAATTGCATCGCCGAGAACGCCCGTATAGCTCAAGACCAGGATGAATACCAGAAACGGTACGACGGCATGGTTGCGAAATACGATGCCGCCAAAGCCAAGTACGATGAAACAGTAGCCGCTGTATCCGCAAAGGAGCCCAGAGCGCACGGCTTCGGATCTGCGCCAATTTTTTATTTTCTAAAGCAGGAATGAATAAGTCTATGGTAGAATAATAAAAGGTTAAGCAGGAAGGAGAGGGCTGATTATGCGAAGGGTACGCATCACGGTTATGCGGAAGGGTTGCTACCCGGATTTGATGGAGAAGTACGAGAATCCCATCGAAAACGCCTGCGACATGGAAGAGGGGCAAGTGTTCATCGCCAACGGCTGGGAGCGTCCCAATGGCTTATGCGAGAGTGCATGGGAAACCATGTCCCCCTTCGTCATGGGGCTGGTACATGGTGCAGAGAACTTCTATGATGGCTGGATGAAGAACCCTCGCTCGGCGATGATTTCCTGCGACGCGAAGCTAGTCCTTTAGGACAACGATGGCTTTCGTCCAGTTAGCTTTTTATTGGAGACGGTGGATGAGGATTAGCTGATGATTTATAGATTAACCATTCTGGTAGAAAATAGTGTGGAAAGAGAAAGCAATTTGGTAGCCGAACTATCGGTAGGAATTTTTGGCAGGAAAAATTTTCCTATGACAAGGAAAACAATCAATATCTTCCCAAGGGCTGCGGATTTACAAAGTCGGACTTAGTGGCATGGAAAGTTGAAGAACGTGAATGCAAAGATAGCTTGAAACTTGATGATTACGCACAGCTGTTCACAAATTTTGACAGACATTACTCCTTTGAGCATATCCCGCCAAAATTCGTGCGCGGCAATACTAAAGAGCCGGATTGCTTTGAGGACGAAATATGTTTGTTGCTCAAAACAGATGACGGAATTGCCTTAGTGGTGGGCTGTTCCCATCAAGGTATATTGAACATTACCGCTACCGTAAAAGAGCGGACGGGTCTTCCCGTTCGACGCATCATTGGCGGCATTCATTTGAGTGGCGAAGGGCAAGAACGCATGGACAGGACACTGACCGAATTGGAACGGCTCGGTGTCCGTGATTTCAATCTTTGCCACTGTTCCGGCGCAAACGTACCTAGCAGAGTTGCTACGGGAACTGTCATTGAGCTGAAATGAGAGGAGGCGAAGGGGTTATATTGGTCTTTCGCCGAAAAAGCGGTTCAAGTCAGCAGCGCGCGTAGAGTCTGTCCCCGCAAAAT
>CALGGN010000055.1 GCA_937915915.1 uncultured Selenomonas sp.
TGCAAGATGCGGCACGTTTTGCAGGCACATATCGGTAAAAACATGAATGATTGTGCCTAAACTCATTCCCATCATCGTTATCATCTACAAAAACCGTTCCTTGCTTAAGGTCACTGCCGTATTTTTCCCGCACGAGATCGCTCATCCACCCGGTCATTGGTGAGTATCTCGAACCGTAAATGGAATTTGCGGTGAAGCTCATCCTGCCACTGCTCGGCAAGATTACCGGGACATACGATAAGGCAGCGCTTGATGTCGCCGCGCATGATGAGTTCCTTCATCAGGAGTCCCGTCATAATAGTCTTTCCAGCACCGGGGTCATCGGCCAATACAAAACGAAGCGGCTGCCGGGGGAGCATTTTTTCGTAGACAGCCGATATTTGGTGGGGGAGTGGTTCTATGGAGGACGTATGCACGGCAAGGTACGGGTCAAACAGATAGGCAAGATGAATACGATATGCCTCAGAGACGAGTCTCATGCGGTCGGCATCAGCATCGAAGCTCCACGGCAGCGCTTTATCGGAAAGCTCCATCTCGGCGGCTTGGTCGGCATATACCATTTGCTCGTTCAGATTGCCGTCGGCATCTTTGTATGTGACCTCCGCTACCATATCACCATGAT
The DNA here is from genome assembly GCA_937915915.1 of uncultured Selenomonas sp. GTDB lineage: Bacteria > Bacillota > Negativicutes > Selenomonadales > Selenomonadaceae > UBA9786. Next base: position 623 of record CALGGN010000055.1, read on the forward strand.
GCTTGACAGCCACGATCTCGACGGTCTTGCCGACTTCAAGACCGTTGACCTTGCTGCCGACAACAAAATCCCTTAGTTGCACAAATATTCCTCCTGAATTCAGTGTGTCTGCATATGTAGCTGTCTGCCGCCCAACGGAATCCTTGGTTTGCGTTTGCAATACTATGATGGCAATTCGCCAAAAATCCTCCTGATTCCTGCAAAAGGTAAAAATTTTATGCGGCAGAAATACCATACCACTTTGGAGTGACTCCAGCAGAAAGACAACGATGATACATAGGAGATTTTAACCTTCCTGCACCAAACCTGCATCAAAGTTTGCAGGACTTTTGACGCAAATGTCGAAGAAGGAGTGTATAGGACCATCGGACACGAAAAGCGAGAAGGAGATGCGTCAAGATGAGTTGGATGAACAACATTAAGGTAGCGTACAAGATATTGATTTTGGTCATCATTGCCGCGATCGGCATGATCCTGATCGGCTATCGCGGGTATTCCACCATGGAAAGCTCCCGACAGGGACTGGAGACCATTTACCAACAGAACATGCAGCAGATCTACCATATCGGCGAAGCCAAGTACATGATGCGGGACATGCAGTCCAGGGCTGCGCTCGCGCTCGCCGCAACACCGGGAGATGCGGAACGATTCAAGGACTTGAAGAATGACGCGGCAAAGATCCAGTCATCCTTTGAGAAAAATTGGACGCAATACGAGGCAGCTTCCCAAAGCATGCCAGATGCTCAGGCTAAGAGCGCGAATGTCAAGAATGCATGGAAAAGTTTTTTTGATATCATGACAAACGTCATGGATCTTTGCGCGCAGAACCGCCGTGACGAGGCCTCCGCGCTCTATAGCAGCAAGGGCGGACAGGCAACAACGGATGTGAGGAAGCCCTTGGAAGCTCTGCAAGAAGAAGCGCAGACAACAGGCGAAAGCATCTATCAGGAAATCGACGATGCCGCGAAAGCCGCCGCTATTTCCATGATCATCATGTGCCTCATCGCGTTGGCGCTGCTCTTTGGCGGAAGCATGTGGATCTCCAAGGAAATCACCCATCCGATTGCCGCGATGATGGCAGCGTGCGCCCGCCTGCGGGACGGTGACTTCCGCCAAACGCCGCAGCAGATTGTGCGCGGTGACGAATTCGGCGACATGGCAAGTGTCATCTTTGCCATGCGCACCAGCCTCAACAAGCTCATGAAGCAGACCAATACTTCCACGCAGCAGCTGGCGGCTGCCTCCGAGAAACTGACGGCCAGCGCAGGGCAGTCCGCGGACGCCTCGAATCAGGTAGCGCAGTCCGTGACGGATGCCGCCGGGGCAGTCGTAGAGCAGCAGTCCGCTGTTGACAGCAGCATGACTGCCATCAAGCGCGCCGCGGACTCCGTGGAATCCATCCGACAGCGCGCCGGAAACGTGGCGGAACAGTCCACCACCGCCTTTCACTATGCAGAGGCCGGCGGACAGACCATTGAATCGACCGTCAGGCAGATCCAAAGCGCAGAAAGCACTGTCCAGAATTCTGCGACAATCGTGGACAAGCTCGGCGCACGTTCCCAGGAAATCGGGCAGATCGTGGAGGCTATCTCAAGCATCGCGGAGCAGACCAATTTACTTGCGCTGAACGCGGCCATTGAGGCTGCACGGGCAGGCGAGCATGGGCGCGGGTTCGCAGTCGTGGCGGAAGAGGTAAGGAAGCTTGCCGAACAATCTGCGGAGGCGGCGAACAAGATATCGTCCCTGATCTCCAGCATCCAAAGCGACACGCAGGATGCGGTCGATTCCATGCAAGAGGGACGCAAGGCCGTTGCGGAAGGCGCTCAGTCTGTCGCCTCTCTGCAGGAAGCATTCCAGCAGATCCAGCATCTGGTCGAAGCCGTCACACAGGAAGCGAACAATATGGCGGATGCCGTGCAGGTGGTCGCCAAGGATACCGAACATATTTCCGCTGAAGTAGACACCATTGCGCATCAAGGAAACAGAGTCTCCGACGAGATGCAGACGGTTTCCGCCGCGACGGAGCAGCAATCCGCCTCCGCCTCGGAAATCGCAACTGCCAGCAGCGCGCTCTCGAAGCTCGCGACGGAACTGCAGGTATCCCTTGGACAATTCAAATTTTGACGGTTTGTACGAAACAAGAGAGAGCCAAAAAAGAGAGGACGCGCATCCTCTCTTTTTTCGTGCAGATTTTCAAAACTCAACCGGCTTCTTGCACTGCTCTCGCCAACTCTCCATAGAACAGCGCCGGCTCGATGGGTTTCAGCAGGTGTCCGTTCATGCCTGCCTCCATGCTGAGCCTGATGTCCTTTTCCTCCCCATCCCCCGATAGCGCAAGGATCGGAATGAATTGCGCATCGGCTCGCGACATATCCCGAATGGCCTTTGTGACCTCATAGCCATCCATGATCGGCATATGCACATCCAGCAAGATCACATGGATCGAACCGATCTCCGAATCGGAAAAGACCGACACTGCCTCGCTCCCATCCGAAGCGTAAAGCACCTTCATCCCCTGATGCTCCAGCAGGGTTCCCGCAATCTCGCGGTTCAGCTCGTCATCATCGCAGACCAGCACCGTATGCCCCTGCAGTGCGGAACTGTAATCCTTTCCCGCAGCTTTCCGCTCCGCAGGGATTCCAACCGCACCTCCCGGCTGCCATGTCATCCAGATATCGAACCGCGTACCCTTCCCTGGCTCGCTCTGCACCTCGATGCGTCCGCCCATGAGCGTCACGAGCTGCTTGACGATTGCCATGCCAAGCCCCGTGCCCTTCACAGCCTTATTCCTCACCTGATCGAGCCTGTCGAAAGCAGAGAAGAGCTTATCCATATGAACAATTACAATGTCGAGACCTCAAAGGTGTGCGGCTATGAATACACTTCCGTGCCGATTCCGGACGACCCGTACTTCGACGGCGTCAACACACAGGTTTTCCATCTGAACGGGACGCAGTCGGTATCATACGCGAGGATCAGATACACTGCCGGCTATGACTATAAGAGAACTGAAAGACAAAGGCTTGTCATTTCGAAGATCTTTGAAAAAATGAAAACGGCGGATCTTGGAACAGTAAATTCTATCGTGGACAAGGTGTTTCCGCAGATAAAAACGAATCTGAGCATGATTGAGATCGTTTCCCATATAAAATCCTTGCTGACTTATCAGATAGTCGACCAGACAGGCTTCCCCTTCACTCATGTCGGAGCGAATATCGGCATCGGCGATATGGTAGTCCCGACTACTCTG
>CALGGN010000056.1 GCA_937915915.1 uncultured Selenomonas sp.
TGGGCTCCCGCCGCATCCGCGTCGTCGATCCCTACCGGCTGGCGGAATGCGATACGGCAATCAAGGAAGAGCTTGCTGCGGAGGAGCCGTCCATTATCATCTCGCGCCGCCCCTGCGCATTGCTGAAGCACGTCAAGCACAAGCCGCCTCTCGCCGTGGACCCGGAGAAATGCATCGGCTGCAAATCCTGCATGCGCATCGGCTGCCCCGCGATTTCCATGAAGAACGGAAAAGCCGTGGTGGATGCCACGCAGTGCGTCGGCTGCAATGTCTGCAGCCAGCTCTGCCCAAAACAGGCATTCTCAAGCACCGCAAACTAAGGAACTGTTAATGAGAGGTTTTGAATATGGAAACAAAGAATATCATCATCGTAGGCGTTGGCGGCCAAGGCTCCCTGCTGGCCAGCAAGCTGCTGGGCTATCTTCTGCTGAAGCAGGGCTATGACGTAAAGGTTTCCGAGGTGCATGGCATGTCCCAGCGCGGCGGCAGCGTCGTGACCTATGTGCGCTTCGGTGACAGGGTATTTTCCCCTGTGGTGGACAAGGGCGAGGCAGACTTCATCGTCTCCTTCGAGATTCTGGAAACGGCCCGCTGGCTTTCCTACCTGAAACCGGGGGGCCAGATTGTGACCAACACCCAGCAGATCGATCCCATGCCTGTCATCACGGGCGCTGCGGAATATCCTGCGGAGCTTGTGGAAAAAATCAAGCGCAAGGGCCTCAAGATTGATGCGATGGACTGCCTGTCCCTCGCGCGGGAAGCAGGCTCCCCCAAGGCCGTGAACATCGTGCTTCTCGGCAGGCTGTCCCATTACTTCGATATCGAGGACGCCGCGTGGCAGGAAGCTCTTTCCGCCAATGTCCCGCCGAAGTTTTTGGAACTCAATAAGAAGGCTTTTGCATTAGGAAAATCGCTCACCCAGTAAGGAGGAACCCCATGTCAAACTATTTCCAGAAGGAAATCGAGTGTGCGCCCATCGAGCAGATACGCGCCATCCAAAATGAAAAGATCGTCAAACAGGTGCGCTATGTGTGGGAACATGTGCCCTACTATCGCAAGAAAATGGAGGAAAAGGGCGTAAGACCCGATGATGTCCGCTCCATCGAGGACATGCACAAGCTGCCCTTCCTGTCCAAGGCGGATCTTCGCAAGGCCTATCCCTACGGCCTGCTTGCCGTTCCCCTCAAGGACTGCGTGCGCATCCACTCCACCTCAGGCACCACGGGAAAGCGTGTGATTGCCTTTTACACGCAGGCGGATATCGACATGTGGAACGAATGCTGCGCCCGTGCCATCATGGCAGCAGGCGGCACAGCGGAGGATGTCTGCCAGATTTCCTATGGCTATGGGCTCTTCACGGGCGGCGCGGGACTGGACGGCGGTTCCCACAAGGTAGGCTGTCTGACCGTCCCCGCAAGCTCCGGGAACACAGAGCGCCAGATCATGTTCATCAAGGATCTCAACGCGACCATTCTCTGCTGTACCCCAAGCTATGCGGCATATCTCGGGGAATCCATGAAGGAAATGGGGCTGGGGCCTGACGATATCCCCCTCAAAGCCGGCATTTTCGGCGCGGAGGCATGGTCGGAGGAAATGCGCCATAGCATCGAGGAAACCCTTGGCATCAAGGCATACGACATCTACGGCCTCACGGAGCTTTCCGGGCCGGGCGTATCCTTTGAGTGCTCAGAGCAGCATGGCATGCATATCAACGAAGATCATTTCCTTGCGGAGATCATCGATCCCGACACAGGCGAAGTCCTGCCGGAGGGCACGCAGGGCGAGCTGGTCTTCACATCCTTGGACAAGCAGGCGTTCCCGCTGCTTCGCTACCGCACCAGGGACATCTGCTCCCTCTCCAGGGCAAAATGCTCCTGCGGACGAACTCTGATCAAGATGAGGAAGCCAAAGGGCCGTTCGGACGACATGCTCATCATAAACGACGGCACGGTGAACATCACCGACTGCTTCGAGGGCATCGAGGCCTTCGCCATCGAGGTAAACGGCGGCGACATCACCATCCGCGCCGTGAACGACGGCATCAACGCCAACGGCTCCGAGTTCGGCATGTTCGGCGGGCCGT
>CALGGN010000057.1 GCA_937915915.1 uncultured Selenomonas sp.
CAGGTGGCGGTTGGTTACTGGAATCTGCCCGAAAAGTCCCAGGGTGTATTCAAAATGGCCCGTTTCCCCGACGGCACGGAGCGGAGAATTTACCGCACCGGCGATTTGGCGCGGTACAACAGCAAGCAGGAACTCGAATACTTTGGCCGTATCGACTTCCAGGTGAAGCTCAGGGGGTTCCGCATCGAGTTGGGCGAGATTGACACCAGGGCAATGGCGTTTGCGGGAATCCGTCAGGCACTGTCACAGGTGAAGAAAGAGAGAATCGTTCTTTACTACGTTTCCGATGCGCCCATCGCGGAGGATGAGCTCAGGAAATTCTTGGGCGAAACCATGCCGGACTACATGGTGCCGTCCGTCTATATGGCGCTGCCAGAAATGCCCATGACCGGCAACGGCAAAGTGAACCTGAAGGCACTGCCGGAACCTGCCGTGCAAGCGGCGGAACTGACTGCACCGGAAACGGAAACGGAGGCGGTCATTCTTCGCATTGTCAAGACGGTGCTCCGCATGGAAGAGATCGGCACTGCCACCAATTTGGTGTCGGCGGGCATGAGCTCTTTGGACACCATGCGCCTCAATGCGGCACTGTCCAAAGAGTTTGGTTCGTCCCTGCGGGTGGCGGATATCCTGAAAGCCCCCACGGTGCGCGAGATTGCCGCCATGGAGGAACGGTACACCGAAGACTCGCCCAAACTGCGCCACCATAAGGCACGCCAGCATTATCCCCTCACTGAGAATCAGCGGGGCGTATACCTTGACTGGGCGCTGCACAGCGATACGACGCAGTACAACATGCCGGGCGTGTACCGGTTTGACCATGTGGAGCCTGCGGCTTTGGCGGTTGCGCTGAAGGAAGTATTCAACGCCCACGGTTATCTGAAGATGCGTCTGGCTAAAGTGTCGGGGAACGTGGTGCAGCAGGCGAATCGCGGCGAAGAGCCCGTCATTCAGGTGGAAGCGCTCACCGACGAGCCGACAGCCGAATTTTTCCAGCAGTTGGTAAAACCCTTCGACGTGTTGTCGGAGCGGCTTTATCGTGCGACAATTTATACCTACGGAGGAAAGGCATGGCTGTTCCTGGACATGCATCATTTGATCTGCGACGGGCTTTCCTTCGGCGTTCTCTTTGATGATTTGGCTGCCGTGCTTCGCGGCGAAAAGCCCACCAAAGAGCAAATCACGGCATATGACTACGCCCTTTACGAGAGGGAAATTCTGTCAAGCGACGAAATCCATCTCGCCGAGGAGTATTTTGAAAATTTGCTCAAGGACGCACAGGCAGTCAGTTATCCCGATTCGGCAGAGTCGGACGGAAAAGGGAATGCCTTGGTGGAATACAGGATTCCGCAAGGCGGGATTGACGATTTCTGCAAGACCCACGAAGTAACGCCGGGCAGCTTTTTGCAGTCTGCTTTTGCCATGGTCCTGAGGCGGCTGACCGGCGAGGAGAAGCCTCTCTATCTGATGGTCAGCAGCGGGCGCAATGATCCCCGGCTCGCAGACACTGTGGGTATGTTCGTCAGGACGTTGCCGGCGGTCTATGCCGGCGACGGGAGAGTCTCTGAAACGGCTGCCAGCTATGTCAAGGCCACTTATGGCCAGCTGCAGGAGACCTATGCCCGTGAAATGGTGTCCTATGCCCGTTTGGTGGAAAAATACGGCTTGCGCGGCGAGGTCATGTTTGCCTATCAGGGCGGCATTTCCGACGAAGTGGAAGGGGCGACAACGCTCCCAATGGCGTTGGACACGGCGAAATTCCCCGTGATGGTGACGGTGATTCCCGATGGCGGCGACTATAAGATTCTCGTCGAGTATGACGGCATGCGCTATGGGGCGGCAGATATGAACATGCTGGCCCGTGCCTTCGGCACTGCCGCTTTGAGCATGGCTCAGGCGAACACGATAAAAGATGTGCGCCTGGTGGACGAGAAGGAAGCCCGTGAGCTGATGCGTCTGGGCGCTGGCAGGACGTTGGAGCGCGATGAGAGCGAAACCATCCTGAGCTTCCTGCAAAAGAGAGTTGCCGAAACCCCGGATGCTACGGCGCTGGTGTTCCGCGACAAGGCACTGACTTATCGGGAAATCGATGACATCACCACCCGACTGGCGGTATTCCTGCAGAAAAATCACAGCATCGGCTCCGGGGACATCGTGGGCATCATGATCGGCAGGTCGGAGCTCATGCTGCTCTATCCCATGGCGATCATCAAGACAGGCGCGGCCTATATGCCCATCGATCCCGCTTTCCCCACGGAACGCCTCACGTTCATGTGCGAGGATGCCGGAATTCGGTTGATTCTGTCCGAAAACAATCTAGTCGAAGAAAAGTTGCCGGATTTCGCCGGAGGGCGGTTCTATCGTGATGCCCTGGCCGATTTGCCGGCGGCGACTGCCGACGAGATTGCGGCGCTGACGCCTCCTGCGGCCCATGACCTGCTGGTGATTCTCTTCACCTCCGGCACCACGGGCAAGCCGAAGGCGGTGGCATTGGAGCATTACGGCGTGGTCAACTATTGCCACTGGTATGTGGACGAGTACGCCCTGACCATGGACGACCATGTGGCAGGCTATGCCAACTTCGGCTTCGACGCCCACATGATCGACCTCTATCCCTCCATGCTGGCCGGGAGCGCCGTGTATCTTTTCGACTCTGAGCTTCGGATGGACATCGGGGCGATGAATGCCTACATGGAAGAAAATGCCGTCACCGTCGCCTTCATGACCACCCAGATCGGCTGCCTGATCAGCGAGATGAACCATTCGCTCCGCTGCCTGAGCACCGGCGGCGAGAAGATGCCGCCTGTGACCCCGCCGGACTATCGCTTCCTGAACGTGTACGGGCCGACGGAGTGTTCCCTGTTCTCCACCTATTATGATGTGCCCGGCTATTTTGAGGGCAAACTGATTGGCCGTCCGTTGGCAAACTATCAGCTCTTCATCATCGACAAAATGAGGAATCTGGTGCCCCGGGGCGCCAGCGGCGAGCTGCTCATTGCCGGACAGGGCGTTGCGAGGGGCTACCTGAACCGGCCGGAGCTGACGGCGGACAAGTTCATCGAGTTCCGGCCGTTGCCGGGCAGCGAGCCGGTCAGGGCTTACCGCAGCGGCGATCTGGTGCGCTGGAGCGAGGACGGGAATATCGAATATCTCGGACGCATTGACAATCAGGTGAAACTGCGGGGCCTGCGCATCGAGCTGGGCGAAATTGAAAATCGTGCGGCTTCTTACCCCGGCATTACCCAGACGGTGGTTGACGTGAAGGGCACGACCACCCGTCAGCTTTGCTGCTACTATGTGGCAGATGCGGAGATTGACGTGGACGCGCTGAAGCAGCATTTGTCGGAGTCCCTGACGGATTATATGGTGCCCGAGGTTTACATGCGCCTCGATGCCCTGCCGCTGAACCCCAACGGCAAGGTGGACAGGCGGGCTTTGCCTGAGCCGAAGATGACCAAATCCAATGATTACGTTGAGCCGGAAACCGGGGCGGAAAAAACCGTAGCGGCAAGCATGGGCAAGATTCTTGGGTCTGATGAGCCTGTCGGCGCAATGGACAGCTTCTTCGAGTTGGGCGGCGACTCGATCAAGGCCATCCGGATGGTGAGCCTGCTCCGTCAGTCCGGCTATCAGTTGCAAGTCTCGGATATCATGAGCCGCAAGACGGTTCGGGCAATTGCTGCGGCGATGCGGAAAGAGGATGCGTCTGCCGTTATTTCCGATCAGCCCTTTGAGGGTGCGGTGCAGGATACGGCCATTGTGCGCTATTTCAAGTATCTGGATGTGCCGGATCTTCAGCACTATTGCCAGGCGACTCTGTGGAGCCTGCGCGAGCCGTGCAGCAAGGGCGTGTTGCAGCAGGCGATGAACGCCATTGCCAAGCAGCATGATTTGCTGCGGGCAGTTTACAAGGACGGCGGCTTGTTTGTTCGTCCGGCTGATGCCGAACTGGTCGTGCAGGAAGTCACGGTACATTCCATGCAGGAGATCACGGAGCTGTGCGGCAGGCTGCAAGCCGACATCAACATGGCCGAGTCCTTGCTGAACATTGCCCTGATTCACGAGGGAGAGCGGAACTATTTCTATATAGCGGCGCACCATTTGGTGATTGACGGTGTTTCCTGGCGCATCATCGCCTCCGATTTGGAAATTGCCATTGCGGCTGTCAAGAATGGCGAGGAAGTCACCTTGCCCATGAAGACCAACACGTATCACGACTACGCCAAGGCTTTGCAAAGCTACCGCAGCAGCTACAATTTGTCGCGGGAAATGCCCTATTGGGAGAATGTACAGAAAGAACTGCTGTCGCTGCCAGTTTCCCACGAGAAGGATTACCGGCGGGAAATCCTGCACGTATCGGCTGCGCTGGATGAAGAGGCGACCAAGGCATTTATCCGGGCGGACTTCGCCATGATGAACGCCAATATCAACGACGCTCTGCTGACGGCGGTTTGCCTGAGCTATGCTGCCATGAGCGGCGAGAGGGATGTGTCGGTGCAGTTGGAGGGACACGGCCGTGAAGACATCGGCGCATCTCTCATTACGGATCGGACGGTGGGTTGGTTCACTTCCATTTATCCGGTCATTTTCAAAAATATTGACGGCGATTTGCCCGATACCTTCGTCAAGGTGAAGGAGAGCCTGCATCGCGTGCCGAACAAGGGTGTTGGCTACAATGTGCTGCGCTTCCTTGAGGGCGGGAAGGATTTCCCCGCCGTGGGCGACAGCATTGCCCGTCTGGGTTTCAACTATCTTGGCGAAATGGACACAGAACAGGCGGATGGCGACAGTATGCTCATTACGTCGGATATTCCCGTAGGGCCTGCGCTGTCGGCAAGAAACACCTTCGGCAACGATCTTTCCCTCAATGCGCTGGTGGAGGGCGGCAGGTTCGGACTGGACGTGGCATATAACAGCGGCATCTACAGCAAGGAGCAGGTCGAGGGCTTTGTGCGGGATATTTTCAGGAACATGGCTGACGTGGCGAAC
>CALGGN010000058.1 GCA_937915915.1 uncultured Selenomonas sp.
GCCCGCTTTTTCATTTCACAAAATCGTCTTAGCCCCGGAAAGTGCCCTCCGGCATGGGTTCATCCCGAAACTTCCGGGCAATCATGGAGATGGTGCGTTGAGCGAAGTATTGCTGAACCCCATCTTTTCTGACATCTCCACAGCTGTTTCACCACAACCACAGAAAATTCCTGCTGCACGGATGCAGGAATCATGTGATGCTATCGCCGCTCGGATGGTGGGGTGAAGAAATACCATGATTTCCTTGCTTCACGGAAGGATTCCTTCCCGGAATTGCCACGCTGGAAGCCATCGACTCCTGCCTGGAGGAACTGGCCGCACAAAAGCTTCTGATCGGCATCAACGAAGAGTATTTGGCTCTGGCCATAGACAGGGCAGAAGCGTTCGCGAAAGTTTATCCTACGCAAGCTGTGTGAACGTACCCCCGCCTATAGAGGCGGGAGCTTCCTGCTTCAACGAGAACAGCGCTGCTAACTCCGAAGAGTTGCGGCGACTTACACTCTCTCCACAGGCGTAGATTCCCGTGCGACCCACGGTATTTTATGAGTTACGTTAGGCAGATATCCGCCTAGCTTCTTCTCGGATGTTTATCGCGGCGTTCTTGTCTCGGTTATGGTGACTGCCACACTTAGGACAATCCCACTCTCGCACAGATAAGTCTTTGGCTTCGTTATTTTGGTAGCCGCAAATATGGCACAGTTGGCTGCTTGGATACCATTTGTCTATCTTGACAAGCTGTTTACCCTGCCATGCAAGCTTGTATTCCAGTATGTTAGTGAACATATTCCAGCCATTGTTTGCTACGGATTTACCAAAGCTGAACTTGCCGCCCTTCTTGCGCTTCGCCATAACCTTGACACTAATATCTTCTATGCCAATGGCATCATATCGGTCTGCAAGGCAGCGAGCTTTTTTGTGCAGGAAGTCATGCCGCTGATTAGCGATTTTCTCATGGAGTGCAGCTACACGAAGTCTCTGCTTATCTCGATTATGGCTTCCTTTCTGCCGTTTGGAGAGTTTTCTTTGTGCCTTGGCCAATCTCTTTTCGGCTTTTCGCAAGAAATTTGGATAATCAGCATCATCCTCCTCATCGGAAGCGACATATAGACCGTGCATAGCAAAATCCAATCCGAGAAATTTCTCAGGTATTATGGGGAGTATTTGGTTTTCGTACTCCACCAAAATGCTGATGTAGTATTTCCCTGATGGTATCTTGTTTATGGTTACAGTTTTGATCGTGCTGTTTTCCATCAGTGGACGATGCAAACGCAGTTTGACCCAGCCTATTTTAGGCAGCTTGATCTTGTTTCCCTCAATTCTCACAGAACCTTTTTGATTGTTCGTGGAATATGAGGAATGACCCGTTTTCTTTGACTTGAAGCAAGGCTTACCAAAATGTTTTCGGTTGTTCCAAAAGTTATTGTATGCCTTATTCAGATTCATCTGGGCATTGGCAAGGGCAAGACTGTCAACCTCTTTCAGCCAAGGAAACTCTTCTTTATACTGTGCAGGGGTATTATTCAGCTTCTTGCCTGTTTCCTTATAATAATCAAGGCGGTCACCAAGCATCTTGTTATAGATGAATCTGGCACAACCGAAGGTCTTAGCAAACATAATCTTCTGTTCAGTTGTCGGATAGAGCCTGTAACGGTATGCCTTATTCACCACAATCACCTGCCTTGATTTTCAATGTACTTTCGAATTGTTTCTATAGGAGCGCCGCCTGTCGTCAGCAAGCAATAACTTCTTGACCAAAACATTTCCTTCCAGAGCTTACGCCTGACTTCTGGAAAATCCTTTTTGATCAGCCTTGAGCTGGCACTTTTGTAAGCGTTGATGAATTTCGACATCTCTGTATTAGGATGAGCGCGGAACATGATATGCACATGGTCTTGGTCGTGATTCCATTCTTCCAATGCGATATTGTATGATGAGCCTATACGAACAAATATATCTTTGGCATATTGACTCATTCGGTCGGAGAATACTTTGCGGCGATACTTTACCACGAGAACAAGATGATAATAGAGCAAGAACACTGAATGGTTATTATTGTCTAATTCCATGGTGTAATCAGTCCTTTCGTTCCTACGACTGATTATATCACAGAAGAAGCTACAAAGCAATTGTTTTTCCGAGGGCATCGAACCCTCAGAAAAACCCGCAATTCATCTCACCGCCTGTAGAGGCGGGAGACTTCCTGCGGGTTAGGTTAAATGTGGAAATGGCAAAAATACCGATCCGTTCCTCGGCAAGAATCGATGAGATGCGGGATAGCACGCCGATCAGGGAAAAATCCAACGTCCCCTCGATACGAAAGGCTCGCCATCCATCGTCGCGTTCGATGCATTCCACCGGTGCGTCCTCCGTTTTGCACACCAGAGAAATCTCTTCGTCCGTTCTGCCAAGAAAATAAAATTCACGATCCAAGGCAAGACCATTCGTATCCGCAATCTTGCAAACGGTAAAATCAAAGTCGAATTTCTTGATATCCATATTTCCCTCGTATCCCCTCACACATGGAACTACTTCAAATATACTTCATCGAAGGTTCATCGTCAACCGCAAGAACACGTCTGTGTTTCTGAATTCGCTAAGAACGATGGGAAGCTGCCCGCCCTTTGCCGCGCAAAATGCCGGCTTGCAAAAACACTTGCACGCTTTCCATCTTTGTGCTAAAATATTTTTACTGTGTGTATGGATATTCAGCTGTGTCCATATACAGAAGGAGGTGTAACGAATGGCACATGTTTGTGAAGTATGCGGCAAAGGGGATCAGTCTGGCATGAATGTCAGCCACTCCCATTTGAAGACAAAGCGCAAATGGCATCCGAACATCCAGCGTGTTCGCGCTGTTGTGGATGGCGAGACGAAGCGAGTGAACGTCTGCACACGCTGCCTGCGTTCGGGCAAGGTTCAGCGCGCAATTTAAGGAGCTAGTGGTTCCGAGTTTTAAAGCTGATATATCATAAGAAATCCGCTTAACATCATTGGTTGAGCGGATTTCTTATTTTACCTGTACTCATTTCCGATGCCTTGCAGCCTGCAGCCTCTCCAGTTCTTCCTTCGAGAACTCGTATTTCTCACCGCAGAAATGGCAGCAGACCTCCGCATGTCCGTCATCCATCAGGGATTGCAGGTCGTCCGCCCCCAGGCTCATGAGCACGGACTCAATGCGTTTCTTTGAACACTGGCAGCGAAACGCCAGCTCCGTCTCAGAAAGATATTCCACCTCAAAGCCCTTGAGCAGCTCCGCAATGATGCCCTTCGCGTCCAGCCCTGCCTCCACCATATGAGAGACCGAGCGCACGCCCTTCAGATTTTCCTCCAGCCGCGTGATGACAGCATCATCCGCATCCGGAAGCGGCTGCAGCAAAAAGCCTCCCGCCGCCTTTGCCGTCATGTCCGGATTGACCAATACACCAAGGCCGACGCTGGACGGGGTCTGCTCCGACACATAGAGATAATGCGTAAGATCCTCCGCAATCTCTCCATTGACCAAAGCTGCGCTGCCGCTCACGGGATCTTTGAGCCCGGTGAAGCGCGTGACGGACACCAGTCCTTCGGAACCGACGGCACGCCCCACATCCAGCTTCCCTTGGCCGTTGAGGGGGGGATCCACATGGGGCTGGTCCACGTAGCCGCGCACATAGCCCTCCGGCACAGCATCCGCCGTGACCGTCCCCAGCGGCCCATTGCCGCTGAACTTGATGGTCACAGCCTCTTCGTTTTTGAGGTTTGCCGCAAAGAGCAAGGCTCCCGTCATGGTACGCCCCAACGCCGCCGCAGCCACCGGCCAGCAATCATGGCGGCGGATGGCCTCATTCACCAGCCGCGTGGTGACAGCCGCATGGACACGCACCCCATCCGCAACCGCCTTGACCAGATGATCCTTCACGCTAAACCCTCCCATGATGATTGATGCTATATTCCTACAGGATTTCCTATGCCAGTTGCAAAAAATCTTCAACGCAATGCTTCGCCTGAAGATATTTTTCCTGAACCTTAGCATCGTAGAATTCTATGTCTATCAGTTGCTGCAAATAACCCTGTTCCACGGCGCACTGTTTTGCTAGAGCATGTTTCAGTCCGAAGCAGATTGCAATGTGAGCCAATCTGTAATCTGCGAGTGTCACTCGCTTGGAGAAGTCGGCTAATTCGTGACGTGGAAAGACCGCCAGAATCGCATCGGAAATATCGGGAGAGGAAAGCATCTCTTCTTTGCTGCATCCGTATATTGTTTCAAAAGTGCTTGATGAAATCGTACGAAAAATATCTATTTGGTCTGCCCAACGAATGATATTGCAAAACAAGCGTTCTCGCTCTGTCAAGTCGGAGGACAGCTTAAATTCACTGTGATAGTATACAGCTTTTTCCATCGCTATTTTGTCCTTCGCATCAACTTGTGCATAATTGGGAATGATGTCTTCAACCATGCCGAGCGTAAACAGCAATCTTGCCCCGACTTTCGCATGGTTGTACCTGTCGTCATCACGGAAAGTTTGCGTGACAATCGCCTGTCCGAAACGCGCAAAATCGTGCAATTCACCGATAATCCACGCTAAATCGCAGTCATATTCGCTCAAGCCCAAATGTTTTGCTATGTAAACACAGTTAGCCGCTACCGCCTGCGTGTGAATCTTTTTTATTTCGCACATCTCCCGGGTGCGCCCTTCCGTCATGTCGTACAGCGAATAAAATTCATCACAATTTTTTTTAATATTTTCTTTATCAAAAATCGTATCCATAAAGTCACTCTCTCACTCACAAGGATAGACAAGACCGAATTGGCGGCGAATCTCGTCCATTTGTTTCATAACCGCCAAGGTAGCAGCATGGGGCAATTCGGGACATTCCGTGCGCCCCTCTGCAATGGCTTTCATACAGGCAAGCACTTCATATTCGTAGCCGGTAATTTGGGGCGGCAGGGCAATTTCTTGCTTAACATAGTGTTTGTAGCCCTTCACGCCGCAGACTGTAATCTTTTCAGGATCGAAAACATCGTGCGCTTGAATGAATCCTTGGCTTCCGTATATAAAGCCGTTTCTGTCGGTCACGGTATACATGGTGGCGAACAGGCTTGCCATTTTGCCGCCATCGTAGACAAGCATGATGTTATCCTGACCGTCAACGCCTGTATTCGTCGGAATCATGGTCGCAGTAATTTGTTTGACATGATTTCCCATAACCATGGCAGAAAAGTGCAGCGCATATACAGCCAAATCCAGCAAGCAGCCCCCTGCCGTGGCCGGGTTTGTCAAGCGGTCGTTCCGGTAATTGCAATCCCCGACGTTGGCGGAAACAGTCATGATTTCGCCGATTTCGCCTCTTGCAATAATGTCTTTGATAATTTTTGCCGCGGGCTGATAACGTGTCCACATAGCTTCAGCAAGCAAAAGTTTTTTCGATTCGGCCAGGTTGAACATTTCCTGCGCCTGCCGGGCATTGACGGCAAGAGGTTTTTCACAGAGAACGTGCTTGCCGGCGTTGAGGGCTTTCATCGTCCACTCGTAATGATGGGAATGTGGCAGAGCTATATACACCAAATCAACGGCACGATCAGAAAGCGCCTCCTCATAGGAGCCGCAAGCCCGGCTGAATCCCCACGTGTCGGCAAATGCCCGTGCCTTGCCCTGAGACCTGGAAGCTATGGCATAACCTTCGACTGCATCAAGGGCAGAGATTGTTTTTGCCATCTGCGCCGCTATCGAACCTGCACCGATAATTGCTATTTTCATAAGAAATCTGCTCCTTAGTCAAAATACTCCTGCATCAGCGTTTCTCCCGTATCGATGTCATAGATCGCGATCTTGTCATCCGTGATGACGGCAGCCGTCGATTTCTTGTCCTCTCGTTTGGACAGAGACGGTGAGCCGGGATTCAGGAAAATGGTCTTGCCTCGCTTTTCCAGCACATTCGTATGGATATGCCCTGTAATGAAGATATCCGCCTTCAAATGCGCGGCCATCCTGTCCTTGTCGGCATCCGTCTCCACTGTATGCCCATGGGTCATCACGATACGGCGTCCCTCTGCCATCACATAGGCATAGGGCGCCTGGATCGGCAGCTCGATGACCATCTGATCCACCTCGGAATCGCAGTTCCCCTTTGCGATCACCACCGGAATCGGACAGTCATTGATGCGCTGCGCCAGTCCCGCGGGATGGTAATCCTCCAGCATGGGATTCCTCGGCCCATGATAGAGCACATCTCCCGCATGCAGGATCATATCCGCATCCTTGAAAAATTTCTCATACGCTTTCGCCCAGCGCATCTCATGTCCATGGGTATCACTGATGACACCGATCTTCATAATGCTCCCCCCTCCGGAACTATCATCCAATCTTCTTCAAGAGATTCGCCATCTCCATGGCGGACATCGCGCCGTCTGCGCCCTTGTTGCCCGCCTTCGTGCCGGCCCGCTCGATGGCCTGCTCGATATTCTCCGTGGTCACCACGCCGAAAATCGCGGGAACTCCTGTCGTCATGCCCACCTGCGCGACTCCCTTGGAAACCTCGTTGCACACATAGTCATAATGGCTCGTCGAACCGCGAATGACCGCCCCGAGGCAGATGATGGCATCGTATTTCCCGCTTTCCGCCATTTTTTTTGCCACCAGGGGAATCTCGAACGCTCCCGGCACCCACGCCACATCCACATCCTCATCCCGCGTCTCATGGCGGTGCAGCGTGTCCAGTGCCCCGCCCAGCAGCTTGTTCGTGATGAACTCATTGAAACGCGACACCACGATCCCGAATTTCAAGCCTTTGCCCGTTACATAGCCTTCCAGTACATTTGCCATGAAAAAACCTCCTTATTATCCTGTTTTCAATCCTCGTCCACTTCAAAGAGATGCCCCATCTTGACCTTTTTGACCGTCAGATAGCGCTTGTCGAACTTGTTTGCCTTCATCACGAGAGGCACGCGCTCCACGATTTCCAGCCCATGCCCCTCCAGCCCCGCACGCTTCGCGGGATTGTTCGTGAGCAGGCGGATGGTCGTAAGCCCCAGATCCGAAAGGATCTGCGCCCCGATGCCGTAGTCCCGGAGATCCGGCGCAAAGCCCAAAAGCACATTGGCTTCCACCGTGTCCTTGCCCTCATCCTGCAGCGCATAGGCGCGCATCTTGTTTGCCAGGCCGATGCCGCGGCCCTCCTGCCGCATGTAGAGCACCACGCCCTCGCCCTCCTTCTCGATGCGGCGCAGAGCCGTCGCGAGCTGATCCCCGCAATCGCAGCGCATGGAGCCGAGCGCATCGCCCGTCAGGCATTCGGAATGCACCCGCACCAGCACATTCTGCTTTCCCGCCACATCACCCTTCACCACGGCAAGATGGCATTTCCCGTCCAGCTTGCTCTCATAGGCCTTAATGCGGAAATGCCCGTATTTGCTTGGAAAATCCACATCTGCCACCTGTTCCACGAAACGCTCCGTGCGCTTGCGGTACTCGATCAGCGCCTTGACCGTGATTATATGCAGCCCATGTTTTTTTGCGAACTCCATGAGCTTCGGCGTGCGCATCATGTGGCCGTCATCATCCATGATTTCACAGCAAAGCCCCGCAGGGTAAAAGCCGGCCAGCCGCGCCAGATCCGTCGTCGTCTCCGTATGTCCTGCACGGCGCAGGACGCCGCCCTCCACCGAGCGAAGCGGGAACACATGCCCCGGACGGCGGAAACTGGCGGGCTTCGCCGCAGGATCCAGCAATTTCCTGATGGTCTGGCAGCGCTCATAGGCGGAAATGCCCGTCTCTGTGTCGAAAGCGTCAATGGAGACCGTGAACGCCGTCTCATGGTGATCCGTATTGTTCGCCACCATCTGCCCGATGCCCAGTTCCTCCAGCCTTTTCCCGTCAATCGGCGTGCAGATGAGCCCCTTCGCGTAGGTCGCCATGAAATTGATGTCCTCCGGCGTCACCGTCTCCGCCGCCACAATGAGATCGCCCTCGTTCTCGCGATCTTCATCATCCACCACCACGATCATCTTGCCGTGCTTGATATCCTCAATGGCCTGCTCCACAGTCGCAAAGCCTTCCTTTTCCACTTCCCCCATCCGTAAAGCCCCCTTAAAATCCATAAGCTTGCAGCATCTCCCGTGTCACGCCGGACTGCCCCTGTGTTTCATCTTTGCCTTTCAGCATGCGCTCCACATATTTTCCGATGATATCCGTCTCGATATTCAAAAGGCTGCCAATGTGCTTTTCCCGAAGATTCGTGCTCTCCCGCGTATGCGGAATGAGCGATACCGTAAAATCCGCCGCGCCTGCGGCAGCCACCGTCAGGCTGATGCCATCCAGCGCCACGGAGCCTTTTTCCACGATATAGCGCAAGATCCCATCCTCCGCCGCAACCGTGAGCAGGATCGCGTTGCCCTCCTCTTTCCAGCCGGCGATCGTTCCCGTGCCATCGATATGACCGCTCACGATGTGTCCGCCCATGCGGCTCGCAGGCGTGAGCGCGCGTTCCAGATTCACAGCGCTCCCGTGCCTCAGCTCAGACAGGGACGTGCGCCGGATCGTTTCGGGCATCACATCCGCCGTGAACTGTCCGCCGCCAAAGCTCGTGACCGTCAGGCAGATACCGTTCACCGCAATGCTGTCGCCCACATGTGCATCCGAAAGCACTTTGCCGCAAGCGACTGCGATCTGCCCGCCTGCCAGACGCTTCAGGCTCCCGACTTCCTCAATGATTCCCGTAAACATAATTCACCGTCCCACATATCCCGTCAGCAGGATATCTCCATCCAACGGCTCCGCTGTCAGCCCGTCCAGCCGCACAGCCTCGGAAAGCTCTCCAAAGCCCTCTCCTTCCACGGGCGTCAGCGCATTCCGCCCGCCGACGATCTTCGGCGCAAGGAACGCATAGACCTTGTCCACAAGCCCCTCCCGCAAAAAGGAGAAATTCACCGTGCCGCCGCCCTCGATGAACACAGAGGTGATCTCACGCTTTGCAAGCTCCTGCAGGAGCATCCTCAAATCCACCCGCGGCCCCTTGCCGCAAGTAATGATTTCCGCCCCCGCAAGCCCCAGTGCCTCTACTTGCTCCGCCGGCGCCTGCTCCGTCACGGCAATCACCGTCCTTGCCGCTCCATCCCGCAGCATTTTGGAGTTCAGCGGCATCCTTGCGGAACTGTCCAAAACAATGCGCACGGGATTTTTCCCGCATCCGTCCGGCAATCGCGTGGTCAGGCTCGGATCATCCGCCAGCACCGTCCCGATGCCGACCAGAATCCCGTCATAAATGTCACGCAGCGCATGGACGCGGGCCCTGGATGCCGCATTCGTGATCCACTGCGATTTTCCTTTCGCTGTCGCTATCTTCCCGTCCAATGTCATAGCGGTCTTCATGGCCACAAAGGGCAGCCCCTCCGTCACCCATTTCAGGAAGACTTCGTTCAGCTTTCTCGCATCCGCCTCCAGCACGTTGCCAGTAACCTCGATCCCCGCATCTCGCAGGATGTCAATTCCCCTGCCGGATACCTTGGGATTCGGGTCCTGCATGCCGATGACCACCCGGCGAAGCCCCGCTTCCACCAGCGCCTTTGCGCAAGGACCGGTCCTGCCGTAGTGCGCGCACGGCTCCAAAGTCACATACAGCGTTGCCTCTCTCGCCAGTTCCCCTGCCATATTCAGCGCATGGATTTCCGCATGCGGCGTTCCCGCCTCGCGGTGCCAGCCTTCCGCCACAATGCGCCCGTCCTTCACGATGACAGCGCCAACCAACGGATTCGGGGAGGTTCGTCCCCGCCCGTTTTCAGCAATCCTCAGTGCCTCGCGCATGAAATCCTCATCTCTCATACGCATCCACTCCTCCTTCGGTCGGGGCAAAATAGGAAAAAGCTGCCTGAATCTCTTCAGACAGCCCTCATTCCTGCATGAAACGCACAAATGTAAAACAGCTTTTCTCATCCAGACTACGGAAATGCCGACGAATCCGGCATTCCTACACTGTCGGCCTCGGAATCTCACCGAATCCTGCCAGACCCAAAAAATCCGGCTCGCGGGCTATACCGCCGGTAGGGAATCTCACCCTGCCCCAAAGATGTTCCTCTGTGTCCTATCATAGCACTGACACAGGACCCCCGTCAACGGGAATCTATACTTTTACCGCTTGTACTTATTGCAAAGCTCTTTCAGTTTCCCGGCCTCGGCTTCCATCTGGTACCCCGGCTTCAAGCACCATCTCCAGTTCAGTCCCATGGTGCCCGGCGTATTCATGCGGCTGCGGCTGTCCAGACGCAGCACGTCCTGCATCGGAACAATCGCCAGCCTCGCGTTGGACGCATAGGCGAATTCGATGAGGCGCCGGCAGACATCCTCCGGCTTGCGGGAATCCGCGCCGATGAGATTTGCGATTTCCGCACGGCTTTCATCGTCAAGATCCTCCATGTACCAGCCCACGGTCGTGTTGTTGTCATGGGTGCCCGTATAGACAATGCTGTTCTCCGGTGCCACGAATCCCATGCGGCCCTCTTCATTGAAGTGCAGGGTGAAATGCAGCACCTTCATGCCTGGGAACGCGCATGCCGCGCGAAGCGCCTCCACCTCATCCGTGATGATGCCAAGATCCTCCGCAACGATCGGGATATCCCCCAGTTCCTTGCGGATTGCATCAAAGAATGGCTTGCCCGGCCCCTTGACCCAATGCCCATTGATGGCGGTCTTGGCCTTGCCGTCCACCTCCCAATAGGCTTCAAATCCGCGGAAGTGATCGATGCGCACGATATCCACAGCCTCATAGAGCTTGGTGAAACGCTGGATCCACCAATGATAGCCCTCCGCCTTCATGGCTTCCCAGTCATACTGCGGATTGCCCCAGAGCTGGCCCGTGGCACTGAAATAATCCGGCGGCACTCCCGCAACTGTCTTTGGCGTCCCATCCTCATTGAGGGAGAAGAGCTTCTGGTTCGCCCATGCATCCGCGCTGTCCGCAGAAATGAAAATCGGCATGTCGCCCATGATCTTAATGCCCTTTTCCCTGGCATAGCTGTGCAATTCGTTCCACTGCCGGTCAAAAATGTACTGCTGGAATTTCTCAAGGCCGATTCTGGCAGCAAGCTTTACGCGCAAATCCTGGAGCACCGCCTCATCACGATGCTTGACACGATCCGGCCATTCCGTCCAGCTCTTTCCCTTGTACTCCTTCTTGATGGCCATGAACAGCGCATAGTCTTCCAGCCAGTACTTCTCTCTGTCGCAGAAGGCAAGATATTCCAGATTGTCCCCAGCCTGCTTCGCAAAATTCTCATATGCCTTCTTCAGGCACTCCCGCTTGAATTTCCATGCGCGGTCAAAATCAACGAAAGCGGTGTAGCTCTCATGCATGACCTTTGCATCGGATTCCTTCAGCAATTTATCGTCGATCAGACGCTCCAAGGAAATCAGCATCGGATTCCCAGCAAACGCGGACGGCGACTGGTAGGGCGAGTAGCCAAAGTCCACAGGGCCAAGCGGCAAAATCTGCCAGACGGATTGTCCCGCCATATGCAGATAGTCCACGAAGCGATAAGCTTCCCTGCCCAGATCGCCCATGCCATATCTGGACGGCAGGGATGTCGGATGCAGCAAAATGCCTGCACGCCTGTCATAATTCTGCTTTTCCTTCCTGTGATGAAGCAAGATTGCCGTCAAAGGCTTCAGCTTTACGGAAATACGTCCGTGCTTCACCGGATACTCATCCGTCTTATCAAAAGCCGCTTCAAAGTATCCGTCCGCAAAATCGCTCACATCAAAGGATGCGCTGCGGCTCTCTTCTTTGGAACGGTTGAACACGACGATGTAGGAATCGTTTTCCGCTTCCTGCCCGAAAACATCATGACCGTTGCGGATCACGCGCGCATAGGCCAGTACATCACCCTGCGCGCAGAGCGGCAGCAATTCGCCCGTCTGGAGCACCACATGCGAATTGCGCTCCGCAATGAACTTCCCATACTGCTCCTTGATCTCCGGCATGCCGCCATCCCACTCATAGGGCCTCCGATTGTAGGGATCCTTGAAGCCCTGCATGCCAATTTCATCGCCATAATAGATGCACGGGACGCCGGGATAGGTCATCTGCAGGAGCGCCGCCATCAGGAGGCGCGACTTCCCGAGCTCGTAATGCTCCTCATCCAGCCGGAACCTTGACTGGTCGATGGCCGGCATCCCATCATAATAAGGCGCCTCGCCAAAGAGCGTGATCGCGCGAATGACATCATGACTGCCGATGAGATTCATCATGGCATAGAAATTTTCCTTCGGATAATTCTCCCTGAGGCTTTCCATGCGCTTCATGCAAAGTTCCGCATTGATGCCGCCCATGAAAAAGTCGATGATATTCTGACGGAACGGATAGTTCATCGCAGAGTCCATCTCCTGTCCACACAAATATTCCCTCTGCGTTCCGTAGCTGATCTTATTCGACGCATCCTCCCAGACCTCACCGATCAGCACCGCCTCCGGATCGGTTTCCTTCAACTCCTTGAAAAAGCACTGGGAGAATTCTGCCGGCAATTCGTCGATGACATCCAGCCGCCAGCCCGATATGCCTTCCTTCATCCAATGATGCAGCACACTGTCCTTGTTGCGGATGATGAAATCCATATAGGACGGCGTTGTTTCCGTCACGTTCGGAAGGGTGTTGAACCCCCACCAGCTATCGTACTCATAGGGGAAGTTGCGGAAATTATACCACTCGTAAAATGGAGAGTCCTTGGACTGGAATGCGCCCTCCGTATCGTACTCGCCCTGCCGGTTGAAATAACGGCTGTTGCTCCCCGTGTGGCTGAACACGCCGTCAATGATGACCCGCATGCCCTTTTCGCGGGCGGTATCCAGCAGATGCCGGAACTCCTCGTTCGTTCCAAGGATCGGATCGATTTTATGATAGTCCCCCGTATCATAGTGATGATTGCTTTCCGACTCGAACACGGGATTCAGATAAATCGTCGAAATGCCGAAGGCCTTCAATGCATCCAGCTTCTGCTCGATTCCCTTGATATTGCCTCCGAAAAAATCATAGGCCACGATCTCCCGCGTGTCCGGATCTTTGTAATAACAGGGATCGTCGCCCCAATGCGCATGGAACACCGCACCCTTCTTGTCGATGATGGCATTCCCCGCACGGCAGAACCGGTCTGGGAAGATCTGGTACATCACGGAATGCTTGAACCAATCCGGCGTCTTTGCACCTTTATTGTAAACCGTGATCTGGAAGGACGGCGGCACATGATGGTAAAGCTCGCCCATGCCTCCCAGCTGCTCCGGATTATTGCCGTAGAAACAAGTTCCCGATGCTGACACGATAATGAAATAATACCACATCAAGCAGCCTTTTTCCGGCATGGAAACCTCTGCGCTGTAAAAGCGCTCCTCTGCATCATTCGCGTCCTTGGAAGTAAGATTGATCAGCTTTTCGCCAAGCCCTTCCTGCCAAATGCGCAGAAGCACCTGCTGGATTGGCTCCCGCGCACGGATCCGCAGTCCGAGACGCACCTCGCTTCCCGCTTCGGCAGCTCCCAAGGTGGAGCGATAATATATTTTTTGCGAGTTATGCTCAACATTTCCCCGCTCGATCATTCGAAACCACCCTTCCCGTGAAACTATGGAACTGGCAATAAATAAATTTTAAGATAGGACGCAGGATAAATCTCCATAGGCTAGGCGAAGGAGGGAGTCATAGCGGTGCTATGTCGACCGACGACAACGACGCATATGGAGATTTAAACAAGTCCAATCCAAAATTTATTTATGAACAGTTCCTATGGGCAAGGAACGATAAAACTTCGATTTGCGATACTCAACGTTCCTCAAAAAAGCCCGGCGAAGAAATCGCCGGGCCGACCTAACAGACTCAATGCACCAGACTCAGTGCGCCATCAATTTCTCATACAGATCCTTGTATTCCTTCGCAGACCCAGACCAACTGTAATCCGTATTCATCGCATTCCGCATGATCTTTGTCCAGATCTCGAAATTGCCATAGGTGCTCAGTGCGCGCTTGAGAGAATACATCATCTCATGCGCATTGTAATTGGCAAAAACAAAGCCATTGCCTGCATTCGCATACTTGTCATATTGCTGTACCGTATCCTTCAGTCCGCCGGTCTCACGCACGACAGGCACCGCACCATAGCGGAGCGAGATGAGCTGCCCGATGCCGCACGGCTCGTAATTGGACGGCATGAGGAAGATATCCGCCGAAGCATACATGCGCTGTGCCAGCTCATTCGAGAACCGGATGTTGCAGGAGACCTTGTTCGGATAGCGCCATGCAAGGCCCTTGAACCAATCCTCATAGATCTTGTCGCCGGTGCCCAGCAAAACAAACTGGAAGTTCTCATGCATGAGGAGCTCATCCATCATGCGCACCACAAGATCCAATCCCTTTGCAGCAACCAAGCGGGACACCATGACCACCATCGGGATCTTGCGGCCTCTCGGAAGCCCCAGCAGTTCCTGCAGCTTCTCCTTGTTCGCGCACTTCTTCTCAAAGATCTCAAAGTCCTCATCATCCTTGCCGTAGTTCGCAAACAAGTACTTGTCCGTTGCCGGATTATAAACCTCATAATCGATGCCGTTCACAATGCCGAACAGCGTATCCTTGCGGCTCCTGAGGAGGCCATCCAGATGCTCGCCGAAATACTCATACTGGATTTCCTGTGCGTAGGTGCGGCTGACCGTGGAAACGAAATCCGAATAGATGATGCCGCCCTTCATGAAATTCACTGCATCATAGAACTCCAGATCGCCATTGTTGAAATACTTCCAGTCAAGCCCCAGAACATCGCTCATGACATCCTTCGGGAAAACACCCTGATACTTCAGATTATGGATGGTATAGAGCGTGCGGATGTTCTGATAGCGCTCGTCCCCCATATGCTCCAGCTTCAGGAACACATTCACAAGACCCGCGTGCCAGTCATTCGTATGGATCACATCCGGCCAGAAGTCAATCGCCGGAAGCATATTGAGCACGGCACGGCAGAAGAAGGAGAACCTCTCTGCGTCATCATCATAGCCGTAATAGCCCTCACGGTTGAAATACTCCTGATTGTCCACAAAGTAATAGGTGACGCCCTCCAGCTCATACTCGTCGATGCCGACATATTTCTCCCGCCAGGACACATTCAGCGTACCGTCATAGACATGCTTCATGTTGTCGCGGTACTCTTCGGGAATCCCGCCAAACTTCGGCATGATGACCCGGACATCCACACCCTGCGCCTTCAGCGCCTTTGGCAGCGAGCCTGCCACATCCGCCAAGCCACCGGTCTTGGCAAAAGGTACTGCTTCCGATGCTACATAAAGAACCTTCATTGCGATATCCTCCTATGAAATAATCTAGTGAAATCTTCACTTTCTGTTCCAACATCTCCTGCGGCAGGATCAAGCCGTCTCCGTCTTTGTCCTGCGTGTGCGCTTCTTGGGAGCCGCCCCTGCATCCGCTGCCTTTTTCGCCGCTTCCCGTTTTGCCCGCGCCTCTGCCTTTTGCTCTTCCGTCATCTTGGGACGTCCGCGCTTCTTGGGAGCCTCCGGCGCTGCCTTTGCTGATTCTGCCTCCTTCGCAGCAGTTGCCTTGGCAGCAGCCGTCTTTTTTGCCGCTGCGGAATTCCCGGCTGCCGAAGTCTTTGCAGCGGTTTGCCGTCTTCTCTTCGGAGCTTCCCCTGTCTCGGGCTCTGCTCCCTTCCGCCTCAGATACATGGTGGACAAGGGCGGAATCGTGAGCACAATGGACTGTTCGCGCTTGTGCCACTTGACATCCTCAGAAACGATATCTCCCTCATTCCCCGCGCCGCTTCCTCCAAAACGCTCAGCATCGCTGTTGAAAACTTCGCGGTAAATGCCTTTCTCCGGAACACCGACCCGATAATCATGATGGATCTCTGGCGTAAAGTTGCAGATGACCAGCACATAATCATCGCTGTCCTCCGCCTTGCGCAGGAACGAGATGACGCTGTTGTCCGTATCATCGCAGTCGATCCACTGGAAGCCGTTCCAGTCAAAATCCACTTCCCAGAATGCTTTATGGTCCACATAGAATTGATTGAGGGCCTTGGAATATTCGCTCAGCTGCGCATGCTTCTCGAACTGTTCCACCAGATGCCAGTCCAGAGCCTGATCAAAATTCCACTCGATGAACTGTCCGAATTCACCGCCCATGAACAGCAGCTTCTTGCCCGGATGCGCCATCCAATAGCCGAAAAACGCCCTGAGCCCCGCAAATTTCTGCCAATAGTCGCCCGGCATCTTCTCAATGAGCGAGCATTTGCCATGCACAACCTCGTCATGGGAAAGGGGCAGTACGAAATTTTCCTTGTCAAAATACATGAAGGAGAATGTCACCTTGTCATGGTTCCACTTGCGATAGATGGGATCCAGGCTCACATATTTGAGCATATCGTTCATCCAGCCCATGTTCCACTTGTAATTGAATCCCATGCCGCCCATATAGACCGGCTTGGACACCAGCGGCCATGCAGTGGATTCCTCCGCGATCATCAGCGCCTGCGGGAAATCCTTGAAAATGACCTCATTCAACGTCTTGATGAAATCCATGGCCTCCAAGTTGTTGTTGCCGCCGTACTTGTTCGGACACCATTCGCCATCCTCGCGCCCGAAGTCCAGGTAAAGCATATTGGCCACTCCGTCGACGCGCAATCCGTCAATATGGTACTCGCTGAACCAGAACAAAGCATTGGAAATCAGGAAGCTCTTGACCTCCGTACGCCCATAGTCAAAATTGACCGTGCCCCATCCTTTGTTGTCCGAAAGCTGGGGATTGTCGGATTCATAGAGCGTCTGCCCGTCGAACTCGCGAAGTCCCTGGTTATCCTTGCAAAAATGCCCGGGCACCCAGTCCATGATGATCCCGATACCGTTCTGATGCGCGGTATCCACCAGATAGCGAAAATCATCCGGCGTCCCGTAGCGGCTCGTGACCGCATAGTAGCCTGTGGTCTGATAGCCCCAGGAACCGTCGAAGGGATGCTCGCACAGCGGCATGAACTCGATATGCGTATAGTTCATCTCTTTGACATAGCTGATCAGCCGATCCGCCATCTCGCGGTAAGTCAGGTACTCGCCGTTCTCGCCGCGCCGCCAGGAGCCTGCGTGCACCTCATAGGCCAGCATCGGCCTGGAGTAGGAAGACTGCCGTTTCTGCTTCTCGATCCACTCTCCATCCGACCACTCATAGCCATTCATATCATAAAGGCGGGAAGCCGTTTCCGGTTTCTTCTCCGCATAAAAGCCATAGGGATCGGCCTTCATGATATGAGGTCCGCCCCATTGGGGCTCGATTGCGTATTTATAAAGTTCGCCGGGCTTCAGTCCCTCAATGAAGGCTGTCCAGATTTCTCCGTCGACACAACGGAACATCGCATTGACTCTCGTATCCCATCCATTGAAGTCCCCCACCACGCTGATGGATTTCGCATGCGGCGCCCATACGGCGAACCGGACACCCTTTTTTCCCTCCTGCTCCGTGAAATGCGCTCCCAGCATCTCATATGCATGATAATTCGTGCCCTGATGGAACAGATACAGATCGTATTCCCCTAAATTTGATATCTTCATGCACAGCCCCCCGTTCCCGATCAATGCTGACTTGATATGGAACCTGCCATACCCTGTGATTGCAGACCGGCAGGCAGCATGTCTGCCGGTCTGCCTGTCAGGAAACAGGGTGTCACGAAATCAACACCGGCTTGACCTGCCAGATCTCATTCGCATATTCGTCAATGGTGCGATCCGACGAGAATCTGCCGGAATTCGCAATATTGACGGCTGCGGAACGCAGCCATGACTGCTGCTCCGCATAGCGGCGATAGATTTCCTCATGCCCCCAGATATAGGCGCCGAAATCCTTCAATATGAAGAATTCGTCATTGCTCTTCAGCAGATAGTCATAGAGCGAGTGGAAATCGCCATAGGTGCCGTTGACCAGCTGGTTGACCACCGTGCGTACCGGCTCATAAGAATTGAACTCATCCCAAGCGGAATAAGTGCCCGTCGCGTAGTAATTCAGGACCTCTCCTGCCTTCAGGCCGAAAATGACGCAGTTCTCATCCCCGACAGCCTCACGGATCTCCACGTTTGCACCGTCCAATGTCCCCAGTGTGATGGCGCCGTTCATCATGAACTTCATATTGCCCGTGCCCGATGCTTCCTTCGATGCCGTGGAAATCTGCTCGCTGACATCCGCCGCAGGGTACACGATTTCGCCGATGGAGACGCCGAAATTCTCGATGAACGCAACCTTGAGCTTGTCATGAATGGACTTGTCGTTGTTGACCCGATCCGCCACCGCATTGATGAGACGGATGGTCTCCTTCGCGATGTAGTATCCGGGAGCCGCCTTCCCGCCAAAGAGATAGGTGGTGGCGGGGAATTCATAGTTCGGATCTGACTTGAGCCGATTGTACTGGTACATGATGTGCAGGATATTCATAAGCTGGCGCTTATAGGAATGGATGCGCTTCACCTGAATATCGAAAATCGTGCTCGGATCCAGTTTCAGCCCGTTGTGCTTCTGGATGTAGTCAGCCAGTCCCTGCTTGCGCAGTTTCTTGATAGCTCCCAGCTTCTTGAGGAAGGACTTGTCATCCACCACATCATTCAGCAGATCCAGCTGCTCCGGATGTCGGTGCCAGCGGCGGCTGCCGATCGCATCATCGATGAGACCCGCAAGCTCCGGATTCGCTCCCATGAGCCAGCGGCGGTGCGTGATGCCATTGGTCTTGTTGTTGAACATGCGCGGGCTGTACTCATAGAAATCATGCAAGGTCGTGGATTTCAGGATATCCGAATGGATCTTTGCAACACCGTTGACGCTGTGGCCGCCCACGATGGCGAGCCTTGCCATGTGAACCTCGCCCGCCTCGATGATGGACAGTGCGCGTACCTTCGCCTCATCTTTCGGATAGCGTGCGCGCACATCCTCCAAGTGACGACGGTTGATTTCCTCGATGACCATATAGATGCGCGGCAGCAGTTCGCGGAACATATCCACCGGCCACTTTTCCAGCGCCTCCGGCATGATGGTATGGTTCGTATAGGCAATCGTGTTCTTCACGACAGGCCATGCCTCATTCCATTCCATCTCATAGTCATCCAGCAGGATGCGCATGAGCTCTGCCACGCAGAGCGCCGGATGCGTGTCGTTGATATGGATTGCCACCTTCTTGGCAAGGTCGGGCACCTCCATCTTGGAACGCACGAAGTGGCGCACAATGCTCTGGGTGCCCGCAGACACCATGAAGTACTCCTGAATCAGGCGCATGCGGCGCCCTTCATAGTTGCTGTCGTCCGGATACAGATAGTTCGTAATGCTCTCGACGAAATTACGGTATTCGTTCTTTGCACGGATCTGCTCCTGAGTGAGCATGCCATAGTCCGAGAAATCGCGGTTCACTTCCGCGTTCCACAGGCGCAAGGTATTGACTGTTTTGTTGTGGTAGCCGACAATCGGCACATCGTAGGGAACCGCCATGACCGTCATCGGGTTCTCATGCACGAGCTTGAGGGTCTTGTCCGGCATTTCCTTCATGTAGGCATTTCCGTAGAACTTTACATAGACGGACTTATCCGGCTTGCGATACTCCCACGCGAAGCCGTTCTTCAGCCAGTTGTCCGGGATCTCAACCTGATTTCCCTGCAGAATCTTCTGCTCGAACAAACCATACTGATAGCGGATGCTGCAACCATGCCCCGGCAGACGATGTGCGGCCATGGAATCGATGAAGCACGCGGCAAGACGTCCAAGACCACCGTTGCCCAGGCCTGCATCCGGCTCCTCCTCGATTGCATCCTGCAGACTCAGGTCCAGATCCTCCAGCACTTCCTTGACTGCATCCTCAATCCCAAGATTGATGAGATTCGATTTCAGCAGACGTCCCATGAGGAATTCAATGGAGAAATAATAGATCTGCTTCTCCTGACGTTCCATGTACGTCCTATTGGTCTTGATCCAGTTCTCCGTGATGATCTGTTTTGCAACCGCAGCTACCGTCTGATAGACCTCCTGCATCGTGATCTCATGAAGATCACGTCCGAACATGATATGAGCCGAACTCACAAAACGAGCCTTCAGGTTCTCTTTCAGCTTCTCATATTCCTTGTCCCGGTTGTCATTTCTTGCTTTTGCCAATGGTAACACTCCTTTAATCTGTAGCAATAAACTTACTTGCCGCAGGTCGACTTGGCAGGGGCGTTTCCTCACAGGTTCCGCCCGAAACATCCGTCCCACAACAGACAGAAAGCCGCTGCAAACCACGTCTGCCCATCTCCGCCGATTCGTCGCCGGCATCATCCCACAAGCAGGCTTGTACCCCTTCACAACGGCTTCCTGTTCACTCCCGCGCAGCAAATGCCGCGCCGACATCAAATCACAACGTTCTTGGTCACAATGAGCGGATAATTCTGCGCTCCCTTGAGCCATTTGTCCTTCGTGATGACAACATTCTTGTCGCAAATGACGTTCTCGATCAATGAGCCATCACGCACATCGCATCGCTGCATAATGATGCTGTTCTTTATCTTGACATCCTTCCCGACTTTCACGCCGCGGAACAGGATACTGTTCTCCACCTCGCCGCGGATGATGCAGCCATTGGCAATGAGGGAATTTTTGACGGATGCGGTCTCTTTGTACTGCACAGGCACCTCATCCTTGACCTTCGTATAGACGGGGCTGTCGCCCATGAAGATCTCTTCCCAGTTCTCCGGCTGCAGGATATCCATGTTCGCCTTGTAGTACGCCGCCGTGGAATCGATATGAGCCACATAGCCCTTGTGCTCACAGGCGTAAATCGTATACTCGCCGATCCTGCGGATGATGCCGTCCAGCAGGAGATCCTGGCCGCCATGCTCATAGGTATAGCGCACCATTTCCACGAACACGCGCTTCTCCATGAGATAGACGCTCATGGAAACCTTCGAGCCCTCATAGATCGCCGGCTTTTCTGCCAGATCCGTCACCAAGCCGTTCTCTGCTACTTCCAGCACCACGTTCTTGCCTGCCGACTCCGTATCCGCCACATGATAGACCATCGTGATGTCCGCGTTCGTGTTCTGATGGAACCGCAGGACGTTCGAGAAGTCCACATTGTAAACGAAGCTGCCGTTGGCCAGCAACACATATTTCTGGGAGCTGTGCTCAACGAAATCAATATTATGGTAGAGATTTTTCAGATCGCCCTGACGGGAATCATTGTCCGCCGGCGCTGCAGGCAGGTAGGAAAGACCGTCGTGACGGCGTGCCAAGTCCCAATCCTTACCGGAGCGGATGTGATCCAGCACCGAGCGGGACCAGTCCGGCAGCATGACACCCACCGTAATGATACCGGAATTCACCATGCTGGAAAGCGCAAAGTCCAGCATACGATACCGTCCCGCAAATGGCAAGGATTCCACCGCACGGGTATCGGTCAGCTCGCGGATCAAGCTGTTATTTTCTTGAAGATTGACAATCCCCATTACCGTTTTCAATGTTCTACACCCCGTTCCTTATTCTGTTGAATCAACCGGCCTGCTGATCAGCTTCCGCCGAGACGGTCTCACCTTCAGGGATTACCGTGATTGCTCCCTCCGAGCCGGTCACCCGCGCTCCCTCCGCAATCACGCTTTCCTGTGCGAGGATCGCATAGTCCACGACAGCATTCGCTTCCACCCTCGCGTTCGGCATCAGCACGGAATTCGTCACCTTCGCGCCCTTTCCAACGTGGACGCCCGGGAAGATGATCGAATGCTCCACCTCGCCAAGAATCATGGAACCCTCTGTGATCATGGCCTTCTTGACTTTCGCATCCGGGCCGATGTAATGCGGCGGCATGGACGGGTTCGAGGAATAGACTTTCCAGTCGCCATTGAGATCGAATGGCGGCTCATCCTGCAGGAGGTCCATATTGGCCTGCCAGAGGCTCTCAATGGTTCCCACGTCCTTCCAATAGCCGTCAAACGCATAGGAGAAGAGACGCGCATTGTCCCCCAGCATCTTCGGGATCAGATCCTTGCCGAAGTCATGGCTCGATGTCTCATTCTTCGCATCATCCTCAAGATATTTCTTCAGGAACGGCTTCGAGAAGATATAGATGCCCATCGAAGCCAAATTGCTCTTCGGCTGCGCCGGTTTCTCCTCGAACTCGATGATGCGGCCCGTCGACTTGTCCGTGTTCATGATGCCGAAGCGCGGCGCTTCATCCCAAGGCACCTCAAAGACACCGATCGTCGCATCGGCTTTGTTCATCTTATGAGACTCCAGCATCCAAGAATAATCCATGGTGTAGATATGGTCACCCGAAAGGATGAGCACATAGTCGGGATCCGTAGAATCAATGAAGTTCAGGTTCTGGTAGATAGCATCTGCCGTTCCGCTATACCAGTCCGCCCCCTTCTCACGCGCATACGGAGGCAGGATGAACACGCCGCCGTCATTGCGGTCCAGATCCCACGCGCTTCCGGACCCAAGATAGTTGTGCAGCTCCAAAGGGCGATACTGGGTGAGCACACCAACCTTCTCAATGCCGGAATTCGCGCAATTACTGAGTG
The DNA here is from genome assembly GCA_937915915.1 of uncultured Selenomonas sp. Classification (GTDB taxonomy): domain Bacteria; phylum Bacillota; class Negativicutes; order Selenomonadales; family Selenomonadaceae; genus UBA9786. Next base: position 22,527 of record CALGGN010000058.1, read on the forward strand.
GGAAATCGATGATACGATACTTCCCTCCGAAGGAAACCGCAGGCTTTGCGATGCTCTTCGTCAAAGCCTTGAGACGGCTCCCTTGGCCGCCTGCCAAAATCATTGCCAAGCATTCTGTCTTTCTCATAAAAATCCCCCCTGGATTTCTTGCAAATAAAGCAATGCTCCTGTGCCGCACATCGCTCCATTTCCGTAATGTGTTATCTATAATTGATTGTTTCTACAAACTTTCCTTTTTTCCTTCCAAAAAATCTTGAAATATCTAACTTTTTTTATTTTTTTTATAAAAAAAGACCATTCTCCCCAACAGAATGGTCGAAAGCAGACAAATCGCCTGCCGTCCCGGTCCTGTTTCAGAAAATGGCCATCACGATCGCACCGAAAAAAAGCGCAATGCTGAATCCTTTCAATAAATTCCCCAGCGCAGTCCCCTTTCTCTCCTCCATCAGCGCCGTAAGCCGCCGTCCCATGAAGATCAAAAAGGACAGCGCAAAAAACAGCATGGGGATATCCCCGGCAAACAGGCTGTACAGGAGCAAGACAGAGGCCAGCACCATCCCCGTGATTTCCCCATGGGAAAACATCCGCCGCGGCTTCTGCCCATCATCCTCCCGGTCCCATTCTGCACGGCTCTTTCTCAAGCCATATTCATCCACATGGTTCTCTTCCTTGTCGAACCACCGATAACGCATCCCCATGCACGCACCCCCTGCTGTCTATTGTACCCGTTCCTCCTGGAAAATGCCATTGCCTTTCGCAAAACTTCCGAAGGAACCGCTGCGATCTGTTTCCATTCCTGTCCGATTATGATAAAATACAGGAAATACAGGAAATACAGAACTTCAAGGAGAAATCATTATGCTCGTTTATCTGTTGGCCCTGCTGTGCCTCGTGCTGCTGGCGCTTCTTTACCGCTATATCCCGAACCGAAAGATTTTCGGATGCTTCTGCCTCACACTGCTGCTCGTCGCCGGCATCGCCTATCTTGCAAACCAGCGACAGTCCAACCAGCCTGTCATGAGCGAAGCACGGAAGTATGAGCTCCAGCAGCAGCAAAAAATCTTTACGGACTGGTATGCCGGCTATCAAAAAAACATCGACGAAATGGATCATAACTGGCAATGGTATCACAATATCCTTGAAAATTTCAAAGAGCAGAACATCGACATCCAGACCGCCTATGTCCGGTTCAAGCAACTGGAAGAGGACTCCCGCCTCCTGCGTGACCGCGTCTACGGGCTCACGCCGCCGCAGGAGCTCGGCGACGAATGCTATGATCTCTGCATCGCCCTCAATCAAAAGGCCGCAGGCTATATCGAGGCGCAGTGCCGCACCATCACATTGAGCCGCGCCGCATCGGACCCCGTTCATATCCTGACGGACGATCCTGCCGAGCAAAGCCGCGCCTTGCAGCAGATCATGATCCGCGAGTCGCCCGAGGAGCTCTTCATTGCCGATGAAATCTCCGGCATCCGGAACCAGCTTGCGATACCGGAGGACGATATGCCCGGCAAGGCAAACAACTAACAAAAGCTCATCTGGCTTCCATCATTTCGCGCTTCTTTTGTCGAAGACGGTACCATATCATCGGCAATACAAGAAGCGGCACCCCAACATAAAGCGACTCGCGAAGATCCGGCGTAAAGGCCAGGACAGCCAGACAGAATACCTGCACCCAGATGCCAAACAGAGAGATATAGGGGAAAAGCGGCGTCTTATAGCGAAGTGTTCCCTCCGTTCCCTCGGCAATATGCTTCCTGCGGGAGCGATACTGGCTCCAGCAGATGGAAATCCATGCAATTGCGCCCGTAAAGCCGGAAACCGCAAGCAGGTACGCATAGATCGCGGAATCCGGATCCATTGCATAAAGCAGAATGACCAGCCAGCAGGTACAGATCGAAACGAGGATCGACTTGGACGGCATTCCGTTTTCGCTGAGTCCCCCTAAGAATTTCGGTGCCATGTCCATGCGCGACAACGCATAGAGCGCACGCGCCGCGCCATAAAGCCCCGAATTCGAGCAGGAAATCGCCGCCGTGAGGATCACGAAGGCAAAAACAGAACCCAGCCCTGAAAATCCGTGGGCTGACAGAGCCGCTGCAAATACGCTCTCCTCCAAGCTCGCCTCATTCCATGGCAAAATGGTGATGAGCAGGGAAATCGGGATGATATAGAGCGCGATGATGCGCCATGTCACATTGCGCACTGCGATGGGGATGCTTTTTTCCGGCTGAGCGCACTCGCCTGCCGCAAGCCCGATGATTTCCGTACCCTGAAAATTCACGAGGATGATGACCATCGTGAGCACAATGGCCCAATAACCATTCGGCGCAAAGCCGCCATATCCCAGAAGCACGCTTGTCCCGAGATATCCGCCGTCACCGATGAGCCCCAAGGCAATGAGCCCCGCCACGACGATGAAGCCCAGCAGCGCCACGATCTTGATGATCGCCAGCCAGAACTCGCTTTCGCCGAACTTGTCCACGCGGAACAGATTGATGGCGGTCACGAGCAGCCCAAAGAAGACTGCCCACCATAGCTGGCTGACTTCGGGCAGAAAATTGTTCATGATGATGCCTGCCGCGATCATTTCCGACGGCACATAGGCAATCCATGTCATCCAATAGGCCCAGCCCACGCCGCAGGCCCAAGTCGGGGAAATATGCTCCTTCGCGTAGGTCACGAAAGAACCGGACACCGGCTTTTCCACGGCCAGCTCCGCAAGGCAGAGCATGACGGCCAGCACGATGGAGCCGCCCAAAAGATACGCCAGAACGGAGGCAGGCCCCGCCTGCTCCAATACATAGCCGGTGCCAAGGAAATAGCCGCTGCCGATCACGCCTCCAAGAGAAATCAGCTGCAAATGCCGACTTTTCAACCCCCTGTTCATCTTATTTCCATCCACGGGCCTCACTGCCTTCCCAAAATCTTTTCAACCAACGCCTTCCACGGCAAAAGTTCCCCTAAAGAATACTATAAAAAACGCAGAAAATCTATAGTCTGGCAAAATTTATTTAAAAAGGAAGGGAATCGTCTCCATGGACTCCTACAAAACCATCAAAGGCAGCGCAGAAGCTTCCTATGAAGTACAAAAATCCCGCTTCATCACTCATGTATCCCATGCGGAAAGCGAGGAAGAGGCCAGGGAATTCATCCAACAGATGAAAAAGAAATATTTCGATGCGCGCCATAATTGCTCCGCATGGGTGCTCGGCGAAAAGGGAGCAAAGCAGAAATCCAACGATGACGGCGAACCGGGAGGAACAGCGGGGAATCCCATCCTGGAAGCCATCAAGAAAAACGGGCTGACGGATATCGTCATTGTCGTCACGCGCTATTTCGGAGGCATCAAGCTGGGAGCCGGCGGACTCATCCGCGCCTATGACCATGCGGCCGTGCTTGGCATCCAAGCCGCGCAGACGGTGCGGATGATGCCCCTGCGCCGCGTCCAGATCACGGTGGACTACAGCCTGCTTGCCACCGTGGAAAACTGGCTCCGACAGAACGAAATCCAAAGCGAAGAGGGCACCTATGCCGAACAGGTCACGCTCCCCCTGCTGCTGCCTCCCGAAACGGTGGAGATACGGCTTGCGGAGCTCACAGATCTGACCTCTGCCCGCTTCTCCTACGAAATGGCCGAAGAAATCCTTTCCGCTGTGCCCATAGAATGCGCATAGAAAACTAACCTCATCTGCGCCCTTACGGGCTTGATTCGCTAAGATTCCATAGTAAAACGATGCTGCGAAGGTCGGCACCCTTTCCGTGCCCTTCCTTCGCAGCATCTTTTTGGTTCATTTTTCAGCGGCTGCCACCAATTTCAATTTCTCCCTGCGCGAAAGCTGCTTGATCTGCCACTCCCTGCGCTGGGCCTCTGTCTTTTCCTCGAATTCCTCATAGTAGACCAGCTCCATCCCCCAGGCGCTGCCGTCCCCGAAACAGCTGCGGATGCGCTCGGCCTGATAGCCCAGGGTCACCGCCACCCGGTCGAAGCCGTCGCGGCGCAGCAGGAGCAGGATGTGCTCCAGCACCGGCCGGCCCATCAGCTCGGCCATGGGCTTGGGGATCTTGCCGTGGGTCACGCTGCGCAGTCGCTTTCCCTGGCCGCC
>CALGGN010000059.1 GCA_937915915.1 uncultured Selenomonas sp.
CCGTCATCTGTCCGCTCATTCCCATGGTCATTATTCCTCCTATCAGCAGTGCCGCCAATATCTTTTTTGTGATGCTCTTTTTCACGGATAACCCTCCACTTTTACTTCGACAAACCCTTTTCCTGCATCCATTTCTCCATTGCATCCGCCACTTCCTCATTGTTGAGGTCGGCCATGAGAAAATGGGTATTGCCCTTTATGCCCATATCCGGCAGATAGACCACTGTGGCATCGCCACCGTATTTTTTCATCACCTGTTCCCACTTGCGGGCCAGATTCAGACGGACGCGCCAGTTGTCTTGCCCCCAATTTTCCACGGGCTTGTCTCCCGTGGGAATATTGTCGCCAAAATAAACCACAATGGGGATTTTGGTGAGCTTCAGGAAATCTGCCATGGGAACGGGAGTCCCCGGCGCAGGAAAGGCGCTGGTGGTAGCTTCCGTCTCCGGCACTTCCCCTTCGGGGAAGGGGAACGTCCCCGGCTCCAGGGAAATGACGCCCTTGACGTGAGGGGAGCGCATGGCCGTGTCCCAACCGGGGCCGCCTCCCGCCGAATGGGTGACGAGAACGCCGTCCCCCGCTTTCTCGAATACCGCCACCATGGCATCCGCAATCACCGCCGGGTCAAAGGCTCCCGTGTCCGGGGTCATTTGATGGAAAAACTGGGAAAGGGATTCTTTATCCTTGGGAACGGCAACATTATCATAATAGTTTGGCCACTCCCCGATGCGGAAGGTGTTGAACCAGAGCTGATCGTCGGGTTGCGCTGTGAGATGCATGGGAACGGTGGAGCGTCCTGCCTTGCCCCGACGAGGCTCATCGACCAAGTAAACGGGGTAGCCTTTAGATAAAAAGATATTTTGGAAGCCGTCCCGCCCGTCCGGGGTAGTCTCCCAGGTTTTCGCCGACTGGCCGTAGCCATGGAGAAACACCATGCCGTATTTTTTCGCCTTCACAGGCTTTTGCCAGAATACATAGGCGTGGTCGCCATGAAGTGTGTGCCCCGCAAAATCCGTGGGCTTTGCCCCGTCATAGCTGCCCGGTGCTGTCACCGTCTTGCCCCCCGCCATAAAGCTGCCCTGTCCTTCGATGGCTACGGGGCGTTCCCATGCCGATGCTTGAGGCAGCCCTGCCAAAAACGCAGCCATGGCCAAGAGTGCGAAAGAATGCCTCTTAAAACGTCGTTTCATCTGCATCATCCTTTCGATTATGAAAATTTCTTGTCAAACCCTTGCTTCTATGATAGATTGACTATAACATTCGGTAGTTACTACCGGTCAAGTGTTTTTTGAAAAATTTTTTGCAATGGAGGGAATCTCTCATGCACACCATGAAAGAAGCCTGTGAAGAAACGGGCATAGCCTACGAAACATTAAAATTTTACTGCAATCAGGGACTCTTGCCCAATGTGAAGCGGGACAAGAACAACCGCCGTGTGTTTTCAGACCATGACATAGCGTGGCTGAAAAGCCTCGTCTGCCTAAAAAACTGTGACATGAGTCTCGCCGAGATGAAGGAGTATCTTGCGCTATGCCTTGGCGGCGAGCCTACCATACCGCAAAGAAAGCTCCTGCTGGCAGCAAAGCAGCAGGAGCTGAGAAAGAAACTGGCCTCGGTGCAGGAGGCCATCGACTATATTGACTGGAAACAGCGGTTTTACGACGATGTGCTGTCCGGCAAAACAAAATAAGCCCCGGCAGAGGTTCCGTCTCTACCGGGGCTTTCCTGTTGCGTGCAAAATTGACACTTCACACTTTGCTCAAGAACAGTATACCACGATAGGATCTTGGTTTCAATACCTGATTTGGGGGATGAGGGAGAGGGCGGGGGGGACGGTGGTTGAGGCGGAGTAGATGGGGTTGGAGCGTGAGGCATGGGCTTAGAGGCGCATATCACTTTTGTTTTTTTCACGTCCTTTATACCCATGGGATAAGAATGTGCTAATGAGCTTATGAAAAATTTTAGCAGGAGGACTCACTGCTTGCACAGACAGGACATTTGTGCTAGAATCGTACACGGCAAGAGATGACATCACCCAGGTGAGTTATACTTTTCCGTTTATCATTGACTCCGGCAGGCGACATTGCTCATATCCATGGGAATGAGACATTATGACAGAAGTGCCGGACTTGACGGGATCGTTGTACGCCCCTTGTTTGTGGTGCCGATTTTTCGGTCCCTGCCAAGGGGCGTTTTCTTTTGCCTCTGTTTCTTTTATCCAAAAGGAGGTTCTTGTTTTGGCAAAAATCTGTAAAATCATTGTGGACTGCATGGCCTTCCTGGTCGTAGGCATAGCGGTTCTGGGGGTGCTTCATCCCCCTGCCCTGACTTGGGTAGGACCCTATATTCCCTGGATGCTGGGACTGGTGATGTTTGGCATGGGCATGACCCTTTCCGTAGAGGATTTCCGAGGAGTGCTGCGGCAGCCTCTGACCGTGGGGATTGGCGTCTTTGCCCAGTTCTTGCTGATGCCTCTCATTGCCTGGGGGCTGGTGAAGGCCTTTGCTCTGCCGCCGGAGCTGGCCATCGGCGTGGTGCTGGTGGGCACCTGCCCCGGTGGCACCGCTTCTAATGTTATCGCCTATCTGGCCAAAGGAGATGTAGCCCTTTCCGTGTCCATGACCATGGTGACTACCCTTTTGGCTCCCCTGGTGACCCCTGCCCTGACCTTTTTGCTGGCAGGGGCCTGGATTGAGGTGTCCATGGCGGCCATGATGATTTCCATTGCCCAGATGGTGCTGGCTCCCGTGCTTCTGGGATTGCTGGTGCATCACTACTGCGGCGGTTTTGTGGCAAGGATTTCTCCCCTGCTGCCGGTATTTTCCGTAGCCATGATCGTGACTCTGGTAGGGGGCGTCGTGGCCCTCAGTGTCGGCACGCCGTTCTGCTCCAGAAGCTGCATCATATGGTTGGTCACCTTGTTGTTAATGACGCCCTTGCCCCGGATGGT
>CALGGN010000060.1 GCA_937915915.1 uncultured Selenomonas sp.
ATTCCTCCGCCTCAGCAGCGTCCATGAGATCGAACAGCGTCATCTGTCCGGAAATGGATGTCTTTCGCTCCTTCTCGCATTCGTCGATGATCCTGGGATAGGCTATGATCAGCTGCCGCCGGTTGCCGCCCAGGCCGTCGAGGGCGCCGGCTTTGATGAAGCTGTCGATGGTCCGTTTATTGATGTCCTTTTTGTCGCAGCGCTTGATGAAATCGCGGATATCCCTGAACCGTCCGCCGCTGTTTCTCTCGCGGATGATCCCTTCGATGACGGGCTTTCCGACGCCCTTGATCGCCGACAGGCCGTAGCAGATGGCGCCGTCTTTGACGGAGAACCCGCTGACGCCTTCATTGATGTCCGGCGGCAGGATTTTCAGCCCCATGCGCTTGCACTGCTCGATATACTGCGTCACCTTGTCTGCATCGTTCACGCTGCTCAGCATGGCCGCCATGAACTCTGCGGGATAATGCGCCTTGAGCCATGCCGTCTGCCATGCGACATAGGCATAAGCCGCGCTGTGGGATTTGTTGAAGCCGTAGTCCGCAAAATGCGTGAGCAGATCGAAAATCGTATTTGCCAGCTGCCCGTCGATCCCGTTTTTCTCGCATCCTTGAAGAAAGTTCTCCTTCTGCGCCATCAGGATCTCAGCCTTCTTCTTTCCCATGGCGCGCCGCAGGAGATCGGCCTGTCCCAAGGTAAAGCCTGCAAGCACCTGCACGATCTGCATGACCTGCTCCTGATAGAGCACCACGCCAAAGGTTTCCTTCAAAATCGGCTCCAGCAGCGGGTGCAGATAGGTCACTTCCTTTTTCCCGTGACGCCCGGCGATAAAGTCATCTACCATGCCGCTGCCCAAGGGGCCGGGACGATAGAGCGCCACCGTGGGAATGAGATCCGCAAAGCCCTCCGGCTGCAGATCCCTGACGAGTGTTGTCATGCCGCCGGACTCCATTTGGAATACGGCACCGGTCTTGCCCTCGCAAAGCATTTTCGATGTGAGCGCATCCACCAGCGGGATGCTGCCGATATCCACTTCGATGCCGCGATTCTGCTTGATATTCCTCACTGCATCCGCAATGACGGTCAGGGTACGAAGCCCCAAAAAATCCATCTTGAGCAGGCCAAGTTCCTCTACATGGTCTTTGTCATATTGGGTGACCAGCGTTCCATCCGACATTTGCACCGGCACATAGTCCAGCAGCGGGTACTTCGCGATCACGACCCCCGCCGCATGGGTGGAAGAATGGCGCGGCAGCCCTTCCACCTTCCGCGCCATATCGATCAGGCGGCGCGTTTCCATATTTTCTTGATAGGCGCTGCGGAATTCCACCGATTCCTTCAGCGCTTTGTCAATGGTGATTTTCAGCTCATTCGGCACCAGCTTCGCGATGCGGGAAACCTCCGCATAGGGCATGTTCAGCACCCGCCCCACATCCCGGATTGCGCCCTTTGCCGCCATGGTTCCAAAGGTCACGATCTGCGCCACATGGTCATCCCCATAGCGGCGCTTCACATATTCAATGACTTCCTCACGCCGGATATAGCAAAAATCCACATCGATATCCGGCATGGAAACCCGCTCCGGATTCAGGAAGCGCTCAAACAGCAAGTCATAGGCCAGCGGGTCCAGATCCGTGATCTCCAGCAAATAGGCCACGATGCTGCCCGCCGCAGATCCCCTGCCCGGGCCTACCGCGATGCCATTGCTCCTTGCATAACGGATGAAGTCCCAGACAATGAGGAAATAGCTGTCATATCCCATGCGCCGGATGACCCCAAGCTCATAGTCCAGCCGCTCACGGATCGTATCCGTGATTTCCGCATAGCGCTTCGGCAGGCGTTCCTCGCAGAGCGCGCGAAGATAAGCTGTGTCATCTGCGTATCCTTTCGGAATCGGATAATAGGGCAGCTGCAGATGCCCGAACTCAAATTCCACATTGCACCGCTCTGCAATTTTCACCGTATTGGAATAGGCTTCTTCCATCCCTGGAAACAGCTCGCGCATTTCCTGGGGCGATTTCAGATAGTAGCTGTCATTGTTGAAACGCATACGATCTTCATCGTCGATGGTCTTGCCCGTCTGCAGGCACAGCAGGACATCGTGGAAATCGCTGTCCTCGCGGTAGGTATAGTGCGAATCATTGGTCGCCACGATCCCAAGGCCATATTTTTCCGTCAGCTTCAAAAGTCCCGCATTGGCCTTCCGTTCCTCCGGCAATTGATGGTTCTGTATCTCGATGAAAAAATTTTCCTTGCCGAAAATATCGATATACTCCTGCACCAGTGCATCCGCATGATCCGGATTGTCCTGTATCAGCGCCTTCGGAATCTCGCCCGACACGCAGGCGCTCAGGCAGATCAGTCCCTCATGGTATTTTCGGAGCAATTCCTTGTCCACACGCGGCTTATAGTACATGCCTTCGATGTTCGCAAAGGAGACCAGCTTGACCAGATTCCGATAGCCCTGCTGATTTTCCGCCAAAAGAATCAGATGATAGTAGCGGATGCCGTTCACTTCCGCCCGTTCCTGCCGTGCCCCCGGCGCAAGATAGACCTCGCATCCGATGATGGGCTTGATGCCTTCCTTTTTCGCGGCTTGATAGAAATCCAGCACCCCGTACATGGAGCCGTGATCCGTGATGGCAATGGCATCCATCCCAAGCTCCTTCGTGCGCTTCACAAGCTCCGGCACACGGCTCGCGCCATCCAGCAGGCTGTATTCCGTATGAACATGAAGATGGACGAAATCCCCCGAGAGTGTTTTCCCTGCCATACCATCACCTCCCAACAACCGACCCAAGAAAATTATAACGCATTTGCCCAAATATTGAAACCCTTGGTTCCTGTTCCTGTCTAAACTTCATCCCAGACAGGAACCCGTTCGCCTAAAACTTCAGGAAACGCTGATTAAATGAGCTTTTGTCATTGTCGAAGGATTTTTCTGTCAGGC
>CALGGN010000061.1 GCA_937915915.1 uncultured Selenomonas sp.
GGGCGCTTGCTGTCTCCACAACAAAGTCCGGCAGATACTCGTGTGATACGCCGTCAAACTCGTAGCGGATGCTGAATTCCTGCATTGCTGGACGAAGCCATTTTTCTACGTTACTGCCTTCTCTGTCCATGATACGCGCCAGATTTAGTTCCGGCAAACTGTCGAATTTTGCAATGTCAAAGACACCTTTCTCAATGTCGGTGAACAGAACCTGTCGAAGGTCGGCAGAAAATGAACCAAATAACTCCGTTTTTTCTTGGTAACGGTATTGTTGCTTGTAATTTGACTTGCGCTCATCAAAGACACGCTCCTCGAATAATCCTTCCGTCAAGGTGAGGTGTTTCATCATTTGTCCGTAAACGGCAGTGGCAATGTCTTTTTGATACAGAAGAAAGATGTTTTTCGCACCGCTTTCCCCATGTTCGTCTACATAATGGTCATAGACTTCGCCGACTAATTTCCATAGCAAATTGGCGCATTTGGTGTAGTCAATCTGGGGCTTCGTGCGAAGCAGCCGTACAATGAGCCGCTTAGGTTCTTCTATCGGTTCAAAACGTCCGGCACCGGGCAAGTCAAACACATCACGGGCATCAGCAAGGTTCTGGGCGTAGGCTTTCGTATCGGCAGGTTTGTGATGGAATTCTGCCAAATCTAAGGAGAAATCAGCAAAACCGTATTCCGGCGGTCGTATTTCTGTGAGCCGCAAGCGAGGTATCGGAATGTATTTTGACAAAACCTCCTTCTTGATTTTTGGTGTTTGTGCTCCCATGAAATGGTCAAATATTTCCTGTTCGGAGCGATAGGTGTCGGCAAATGCTTCATCGCGGGTCAGTTCATCCTTGCATTCTCGCGTGATTTCCTCGATGGTCTTCTCTGCCGATCCCGGTTGGGTAGATGCTACCATTTTTTCCTTGACAACTCGCTTTACCGTTTTGATTGCGTAAATGTTTTTGTCCGTTGCCGCAAGGCCAAGGGCAGCGCAATCCTTTTTGGCTGCCTTGTCTTCGTCCTTTTCAAATGCCAGCTTTTCTTGGGTGACGGCTGTTTTTTCCTTATCCAGTTCATCGGCGTGGATGACATTCCCTGCACGGAAAATGGAGTCGCCCTTTTGTGCCTCGGTGATGATTTCATCGAATTTGTCATGGGCAGTAAGTGTCACGGCATCGATTTCCTTCACCCCAGTGCGCTCTCCGTAGGGGAGGCGCAAACCTCTGCCCACAAGTTGCTCCCGCAGGACACGAGAGCTTGCCGTCCGCAGAGGAATGATAGTGTATAGGTTATTGACATCCCAGCCTTCCTTCAGGACATTCACATGGACAACGATTTCCACGGGGTTGTCGGATTTTTCCACGGACAGAAGGAGTTTCACCGTTTCCTCCCGCTCGCTTTTCCTTTGCTTGGAGTCAATCTTGATGACCTTATCCCGGTATGCTCCGCCAAAAAATTCCTCGGACCGGATATATCGGAGCGTGGCCTCCGCATGAGCCGTATCCTTGCAGACCACCAATACAAAGGGCTTCACACGCCGTCGATTGTGTGCAGTGGCATATTCGGCCAGCATTTTTTTGATATGTTCGTGCCATTTCACGCCATCTTCCAGCATGATACGGTCAAATTGCTCTTCGCCGAAGGCAAAACTTCCCAGGTTCGTTCTGGTGAGGGCATAGGGAGTGCGTGTGTATCCATCGGCAATGGCAGCAGAGAGGGGATATTCGTACACCGCATTTTTGAAGGGGACTTGCTTCCCCTTTTGGGTGACGAAGGGAGTGGCGGTGAGTTCCAATCCTAAAACGGGACGAAGCAGGGAGAGGGAGGCGGCACTCTTTTCCGCCCTGTAGTGGTGGGATTCGTCCATGATGAGGACAAGCCCCGGAAGTTCCCCCAGCCAGCCC
>CALGGN010000062.1 GCA_937915915.1 uncultured Selenomonas sp.
GGCCAAGGGCCGCCGCGATTGATAGAAGGGAGGATTCGGCCATGGATGTAAGTCCTATGAGTTTGCAGATGGTTTTTCCGCGTGCGACGGAGGCAGGGCAGGTGCAGCATAATCTTAATCAGGCCGCGGCGTTGCAGCAGGATTATGAGACATTGCGGCAGGAAAAGGATGCGGAACTGAAACAGAAGCAAGTGCGCACCAAGGATGACACGGAGGGCGGACGCATCAAGGACGATCCCGACCGTCAGCGGGGCCAGGGAGGATACGCAGGGAATCCGAACCGCAACGCGGCTATGATGGACGAAGAAGCGGAAAAGGAGCAGTTTGCTGTCGACCCGTCCCGCGGGCATCATCTGGATATTTCGTTTTAAGGAGCAGGAATATGGTCACGGAAGTCATGGGCTTTCTTATCATTGCGGGAGCCATTATCCTGTGCATCTTACGATATTTTTCCAGAAAGCATTCGCAGCCGTTGGTGGAACAGCAGGAAATGCGGGATGCGACCGGTCAGTTGAAAGCGGAATTGGAGAAAACAGGCGCGTCCATCATAGCGCGCATGGAAGATCGTGTGAATCATTTGGAGCATATGATCAAGGAGGCGGAACGGAGCAGGAGCGTTCTGGACAGCCGGATCATGGAACTGCGTGAGCTCGCAGGCTATGCGGCCCAGCAGAGCGATGCGATGAGATCGCTGCATGAGGAGATTGCGGAAGCGCGCAGCTTGCAGCAGCAGCTTATGGAGGTATCCGCACATGCCGTGCGCCAGTCGCAGAGGGACATGGCGCTGACGCATCGTTTGGAACGTGTGGATGCACAGGATTTCTCTGCCGTGCTGCATGCGTCGATTGCCAGGGAAGAGGCGGCCATGCAGGCGGAGCGGGAAGGACCTGCGGTTCGGGTGGAACTCCATTCGAAGATGCCGCAGCAGATGCAGGAACCATCCCCGCAGCAGCCCGCAGCGGCGGAGAACGCCGTCGGGACGGCCGCAGGCATTGAGGCGGCACAGGTGCAGCAGACGGAAGAGGATGAACCATCAGTCGATACAACGGCAGCCTCTCCGGAGGCAAAGGTGCCGGATTCCATGAAGGCCAGAAATCTTCTTTTGAGCGGCTGGTCGGTGGAAGATGTTGCAAGGGAAACCGGCATGGGGCGCGGCGCCGTGGAACTGGTAAAGGAAATGACGCGCAGGCAGATGGAAGGCAAGGCATAAACTTAAGTTTTTTGATGGGTTTTGTGCAATTTGTCAGCTTTTTTCGCAGAAACACTTGATTTTTCTGCTGTTTTTTGGTAACCTCTTGGAAGTAGAGAATCCGTGCGAATTTTGCGGGATTCATGGACTAATTTCAAAGGAGGCTACGTTTGTGAATAAGTCAGAATTGGTAGCTAAGGTAGCGGAGAATGCGGGATTGACAAAGAAGGATGCAGAGAAAGCGATCAACGCTGTTTTTTCCAGCATCGAACAGGCGCTTGTGGATGGCGACAAGGTGCAGATGATTGGCTTTGGAACATTTGAAGTCAAAGAGCGTGCTGCCCGCAAGGGTCGTAATCCTCAGACCGGCAATGAGATTGATATTCCGGCTTCGAAGAATCCGGTATTCAAGGCTGGCAAAGCTCTGAAGGATGCTGTCAACGCATAAGGATTGGTATTGATTGGGAAAGCCGGGTTCATGGAACCCGGCTTTTTTCTGACGAGAGGACCGCATGAGGATGGGGAAAATCGCGCTGATCACGGGAGGAACATCGGGCATTGGCCTGGCAGCTGCACAGCTTTTGCGTGCAGACGGCTACGAGGTGGCGCTGATGGGGCGCTCCGCGGAGCGGGGCAGGGAAGCTCTGCGGACGCTGGCGAAAGGCGCTGTCTACCTGCAGGGAGATGTGTCGAAGCTTTCGGACTGCAGGCGCATTGTGCAGGAGACGGTCAAAGCCTTTGGCGGCTTGGATCTCTTAGTCAACGCTGCGGGCATCTATGCAGAGGGGGCAATCGATTCCGTATCGGAACAGGAGTTGTCCCTGCTGCTGGACGTGAATGTCAAAGGAACCTATTTCATGTGCCAGCAGGCCGTGCCGGAACTCAGAATGCGTCAGGGAAGCGCAATCGTGAATGTGTCCTCGGATGCAGGGGTGCATGGGAATTATTTTTGCACTGCGTATTGCGCGGCAAAAGGGGCCGTTACGATGTTTACAAGAGCACTGGCACTGGAACTTTCGGACAAGGGAACGGGCGGGCGCACGTCCGGCGGGCAGACCGTATATCCTGTGCGTGTGAACTGCGTATGCCCCGGCGATATCCTGACGCCGATGACGGAACGGCAGCTGGCGGGAGCGCCCTCCCGTGAAGCGGCGTTGGAGGAAATGGCGGCGGTCTATCCCATGGGCAGGATCGGAACCGCGCAAGAAGCAGCAGAGGTGATTGTCTTTCTGGCATCAGGAAAGGCTTCTTTTGTCACCGGGGCTGTCTGGGGAGTAGACGGCGGAATAACGGCTTGAGTGAGCCAGTGGCTCTTTTCAACAGAGAGGATACATGACGGAAGTATGGAAAAACGGAAGTTCTTGATCATGACGGCATCCATCGGCGCCGGACATACGCAGGCAGCGGTGGCCGTGCGGGATGCACTGGCGGAAAAGTTTCCCCATGCGGAAATCCATATGCTGGATTTCATGGATCGCAGGATTTCCGCTTTCAATTCTATGCTGAAGTGGCTGTACCTGCATATGCTGGACTTTGTCCCGAACCTATATGACGTGTTCTACCAGCTTTCCGGCGGGGCCTCAGGAGGAACTGCGGCGCGGCAGCTCACTGCGGCGGGCATGTATCCCGTGATGGCGCGGCTGCTGAAAAAATATCAGCCGGATGTGCTGATTTGCACCCATCCTTTCCCCGAAGCGGCGGCGTCGCTCTGGAAAAGGATAGGACGCCGGAAACTCCATTTGATTGCCGTGCTCACGGATTACTCTCTGCACCAGATCTGGATCTATCCCAGGGTGGATGCATTCTTTACGGCGACAGAGGAAATGCGGCAGGGCTTGATTTCCATGGGATTTGCGGAAGCGTCCGTGCAGGCCTGCGGAATACCGATATCGCCACGGATCCGGCAGGTGCCGGATCGGCGCGTGATACGGGAAGCGCTTGGCATCGGGGCAGAGAGCAGAGTTGTGCTGCTGATGGGCGGGGGCTTAGGTCTTGGCGGCATTGAAAATACGTTGGATGAATTGGAGGGCATGCGCCGGCCGTTGACTTTTTTTGTCATTGCGGGGCGCAATCAGGAGCTGGAGCAGCGCGTTGCGGAGCGTGCGGAGCGTTCCCGCCATCAGATCCGCGTCTGGGGATATACGAGGGAAGTGCAATCCCTCATGCAAGCGTCGGATATTCTCATCACAAAGCCGGGGGCGCTGACCATGAGCGAGGCGTTTGCCTTGGGGCTTCCCATGCTTTTGCATGAGCCGATTCCCGGCCCGGAGACGGAAAATGCGGTCTTTGCGGAGGCGCGCGGCGCAGCAGTCTGGATCCATGCAGGAGAATCTCTCGCAGCCGTACTGGAGGACATCCTGCAGCATCCGGCGAGGCTGCAGGCCATGGCGGATGCCGCGCGTGCCTGCGGCAAACCGGATGCCGCAAACAAGATTGCCGCGTGGATCCATGAATCAAAACTTTTTTCTTAGAACAGCCTCCTGACCGGCAGGTATTTTTCTGTTTTTATGGAATAATATATCATGGAAATGATGTGAACGAAGCTATAGCGATTGGTGATAGATATGACGGTTACGAAGCTGGTTTTGAATGCGAAAAATACATATAACTGCCCGAAATGCAATCAGGAGCTTCGCTATGTGGAAGGTGGGGCCGTTTCGATTGTGAACGGACGCGTGGATATGAGCACGACCCTGCCAAAATATGAATGCGATCATTGCGGCATTTACTATCAGGAACTTCTGGGATCCGGCTATTATGACGAGTTTCCGCTGGCAAGGCCGACGTATGTCAAGCGCATCATCGCGACGGGGGATATCCCGCCGACGCAGCTCAAGCGTGAAGCCGACGGGAAATGTGAATGCCCGCGCTGCGGGGAGCGCATGAATTTTGTGGAGGGGCAGCCGGTCCGGATCGTCAACGGGAAACCGGATATGGACAATGTGATGGATCATTTCGAGTGTCCGTACTGTCGTTCTGTCTACCGCAGGATTGCGTCCACGGACTATTTTCAGTGGTCCGAAAAATAAATGCTTGCAGAATTCTCGAATTCTATGTATGATAAGGGGTGCGACAGAGTACAGGTGAAGGAGTTTTGCAAGTTCTTGGAATTGGGAAGTGAAAAGTTTGAAGCAAACAGGAAGAGCTCCCAGAAGGAAGTGGTTCAGCTGGTTCTATGTGACAGTTGCAATTGTCCTGGTCTATTTTTCTTCCGTGCTTTTGACGCAGCAGTCGCATCTCAATCAGGTTGCGAGGAGCCAGGCGGTTGCGGATAAGCGTCTGGAGGCTGCGCAGCAGGAGAATGAGAGATTGAAGCGCGAGATGGCTGCACTCAATGACAGCTCGCAGATTGAAAGGCTGGCGCGTGAGGAGCTTGGTATGACCAAACGGGGAGAGCTGCCGTACGGCTCAGTGAAGCGATGATATTGCGGCATGAAATGCGTAGAATTTCTTGACATGCATAAGGTGTCAAAGTTATAATGAGGCTATGTTTTGGGAGACTGCCGGATGAGCGGGCGGTTTTCCGGGGGTTAAGGGAGGACGAACGGAGTTGGCCATTGAAGTAGGCAGTGTAGTAGAAGGCGTAGTTACTGGCATCACGAATTTTGGTGCCTTCGTTGAACTGCCCGAGGGAAAGGTGGGACTGATTCATATTTCTGAGGTTGCTGACGTCTATGTGAATGATGTCCATGATTTTTTGAAGGAAAAGGATAAGGTAAGGGTCAAAGTCCTGACCATCGATGAGAAGGGCAAGATTGGCCTGTCCATCAAGCAGCTTCAGGAAACAAAGACGGAACGGCCTTCCGGCGGCTCCGCACAGGCTTCGTCTTTTCGGACGCAGCCGAGGCCTCATGCGGGTTTTGATGGGGGAGCGAAGGATTTCCGCAAGTCCGGCGGGCGTTTTGGCAATGGAAGCACATCCGCTTCTTTTGAGGATAAGCTCTCAAAATTCTTGAAGGACAGCGATGAGCGCTTGATGGATCTTCGGCGCAAGACGGATTCCAAGCGCGGAGGCCGCGGCTCCCGCAGGTCGGATTGATTCATGGGGAAAGCACTCTGAGAAGAGTGCTTTTTGTTGTTTGCTAGGAGGAAGGCCATGCTGCAGCGGATGGAGGAGATATGCAGGGAAAAGGGGCTTTTTTCAAAGGGCGCGAGCATTGTGATTGCCTGCTCCGGCGGACCGGATTCCCTTGCCCTGGCGGATCTGTTGCGGCGTATGGCAGGGCGGTGGGAGCTTCAGCTCTGCATCGCGCATTTCGAGCATGGGATTCGGGGGGAGGCTTCCATGGAGGACGCACGCTTCGTGGAAGCACAGTCAAGGCTTTGGGATATTCCCTTCTACATGGAATCGGCGGACGTGCCTGCCTATGCGAAGGCGCATCAGTTGTCGTTGGAGACCGCTGCTAGGAAGCTGCGGCATCGCTTTTTGTCAGAGACCTGTGAACGGCTGGGATTCGATTGGATTGCGCTGGCTCACCATGCAGATGACCAGGCGGAGACGATTCTCATGCATCTCCTTCGGGGAAGCGGATTGGATGGCCTGACGGGGATCCACGCGAAGAACGGGAGACTCATACGTCCGCTGCTGGAATTTCGCAAGCAGGAACTGGAAGTCTACTGTATGGATCACAGCCTCGAGCCGAGGGTTGATGCGACAAATGAAGTCCCGGAAGGGACGCGCAACCGCATCCGGCTGCGGCTGCTGCCTGCCATTCGGAGGGAATACAATGCTTCCGTTGAGACAGCTCTGCTGCAGCTTGGCAGAATGGCAGAGGAAATCCACGATTTCCTGCAAACGGAGTTGCAGGGCGTCTGGGCGGAGGCTGTCCGATGGCAGAAGGAGCGCCCGGAACTTTCCCAGGAGGTGTTCCGGCAGCTGCATCCCACGATGCAGAGAGTTCTCCTGCGAGCCTATCTGGCAGAACTGTCTGACAGCGGTACGCGGGATCTGGATTTCCTTCATTATGAAAAGGTAAGGGAGCTTTTGACGAGGGGGGCGACCGGCGATCAATGGGATCTGCCGCATGGTCTGCGTGTCCGGCTTTCCTATGGATGGCTGCATCGGGCGGAAGACGGCGAGCAGAAATATCCTCTCTGCGAGGTCAAGGTGCCGGGCTGGACCGAGCTTCCGGCATACGGCATCAGCCTTTGGACGGAGTTTCTTTCCGTTTGCCCGAAGGAAACAGGAGCGCTGGAGTATTATTGCGATTACAGAAAACTTCGGAGCGGGATTTTCATACGGGGCAGGCGCGAGGGGGACAAAATTTCCTGTGCCGGCGGCACGAAAAAGCTGAAGGAGCTTTTTATCGATACCAAGCTGCGGCAGGAACAGCGGGATGGCTATCCGCTTCTTGTAAGCAAGGATTGGATACTTTGGGTTCCGGGGATTCGGCGCAGCAATTTGTTTCAGGTGGATGAGAATACAAAAGAGATACTCTATGTGAGGATGGGAAAAAAAGGAGATAGTCGCTATGATGAAGGATGACATCCAGAAGGTTTTGTTCACGCATGAGGAAATTCAGGGCAGAGTCAGTGAGCTGGCAAAGCAAATCGAGGATGATTACAAAAATCTTCAGGGAGATATTTACTGTGTCGGGATTTTGAAGGGCGCGGTGGTTTTCTATACAGACCTGGTCTGCAAGATCGGGCTGCCTGTGCGATTTGACTTCATGATAGCGTCGAGCTACGGAAATGCCACGAAGAGCAGCGGAACGGTCCGGATCCTGAAGGATTTGGATTTTGACATTACGGGGTGCCATGTGATCGTGGTGGAGGATATCATTGACTCGGGGACTACGATGGAGTATCTGAAAAGGTATCTCCAGAACAGAAATGCGGCAAGTGTGCGGATCTGCTCCTTCCTGAGTAAGCCTTCCCGCCGGACGGTGGAGGTGGATATCGATTATTGCGGATTCGAGGTGCCGGATGAGTTCCTGGTTGGATACGGATTGGATTATGCGGGGATGTATCGGAATTTGCCCTATATCGGGGTGCTGAAGCGGGAGATTTACGAGAAGTGAGAGTTCAGGATTGGTTCTGGAGGAAATGAAATGAGAGCAACGAATTTGTATGCACCGACGTTGAGGGAATCGCCTGCGGAGGCGGAGGTCATCAGCCATAAGCTCATGCTGCGGGCAGGCTTGATCCGCAAGGCGGCGGGAGGCGTTTATTCCTATTTGCCGCTGGGATGGCGCACGATACGCAAGATCCAGCAGATCATCCGTGAGGAGATGGATGCGGCAGGCGGGCAGGAGATCGCCATGCCCATCATACAGCCTTCGGAGCTTTGGAAGGAAAGCGGCAGGTGGGAAGTCTACGGCGATGAGATGATGCGCATGAAGGACCGGCATGGGCGGGAGTTCTGCCTTGGCCCGACGCATGAGGAGATGATCACGGCGCTGGTGCGGGACGAGGTGCGCTCCTATAAGCAGCTTCCGCTCATGCTGTACCAGATGGCGAACAAGTACCGCGATGAGATCCGCCCACGCTTTGGGCTCATGCGGAGCCGCGAATTCATCATGAAGGATCTGTATTCTTTTGACCAAGATGAGGAGGGCATGAACCTCTCTTATCAGAAGATGTACGATGCCTATTCGAAGATTTTTACGCGCTGCGGACTGGAATTCCGCCCGGTGGAGGCCGACAACGGAGCTATCGGTGGGGGGCATTCCCATGAATTCACGGTTTTGGCACAGTCGGGGGAGTCGTCTATTGCATATTGTGGCAGCTGCGACTATGCGGCAAGCGATGAAAAGGCGGAACTGAAGGTCATTGTGGAGGCACCGGAGGATGCGCTTCCGCTGGAAAAAGTGGAGACGCCTGACGCGCATACGATCGAGCTGGTGAAGGACTACCTGCAGGTTCCCATAGAAAAGACCATCAAGGCGGTGGCTTTCCAGGATGATGACGGGCGATTGATCCTCGCGTTCGTGCGCGGCGATCATGAGGCGAACGAGGTCAAGATACTGAATGCGGTGGAGGGTGCCTTGCATCTCCATATGGCGGAGGAATCTGCGATTGTTGCGGCGGGCGGCTGCCCCGGCTTCATGAGCCCCATCGGTCTCAAAGAGGGGACGGTGGTTCTGGTGGACAGCACGGTCATGGAGATGCACAATGCCGTTGCAGGCGCGAATGAAAAAGACTTCCATTATAAAAATGTGAACCCAAAGCGGGATTTCAAGGATGTCACTGTGACAGACCTGCGCATGGTGAAGGAGGGCGATTCCTGCCCGCATTGCGGCGCACCGCTGAAGATGACGCGCGGCATCGAGGCAGGGCAGGTATTCACCCTGGGGACCAAGTACAGCCAGGCGCTCGGTGCGACCTTCCTGGATGAGAGCGGCAAGGAGAAACCGCTGGTCATGGGCTGCTACGGCATCGGCGTCGGCCGCACGATGGCGGCTGCCATTGAGCAGAACAACGACGAGCATGGCATCATCTGGCCAAGGGCAATCGCGCCCTTTGAACTGGTGGTGGTTCCCGTCAACGCGAAGAACGAGGAACAGCTTTCCTATGCGGAGCGTATTTATGAGGAACTGCAGGCAGCAGGCGTGGATGTGCTGCTGGATGACCGCAAGGAGCGTGCGGGCGTGAAGTTCAAGGATTGCGACCTTATCGGTTATCCGCTGCGCATTACGATTGGGCCGAAGGCGCTGGAAGAAAATGCGATTGAAGTGAAGGTTCGCAAGACGGGAGAGGTGCTGAGCTTTACGAAGGAAAGCTATCTTCGTGAGGTTCGGGAGATTTTGAAAAAGCTCTGATCAGGGAAAATAAAATCAGGCAGGCTTGTGATAACAAGCCTGCCTGATTTTTTGATGATGAGTCACTCTGCGGCGCCTGCGACATCGTTGAGACCGTCCATCAGCGCATCGATGTCGATGCCATGCGCCATGGCACCCTGCTCGATGTTCTCGAAACGAGCGGCAGCGCAGCCTAGGCATCCCATGCCCGCGCTCATGAAGACCTCCGCTGTATCCGGATATTTCTGAACCACCTCAAGGATGCTCATGTCCTTCGTGATTGCCATGCAAAAAACCTCCTTTGAATGCTGTGAAGGGGCATATCCCCTTTGCAGATGCATTATAGCACACTTCTTTCCGGAGGTCACTACTTTTCGCACATTTGTTGATGAAGGATTATGGGCAAAAGGACGAATGGGACATGGGACTTTTGCCTAAAACGCCATTTTGGAACCTTGTATACAAAGTTTTTTTGCTTGCAAAAGAAGGATTTTTTTGGTATAAAGAGAATAAGTAGTGGTGCAAAGTGGCAGAAAGTGGTAGAAAATGTTCCGAAGGTGGTGGTCGAGGTGTTGATGGGGGAATACGCACACACCATTGATGCCAAAGGCCGTGTCATTCTGCCTGCGGATTTCCGCAGCGAGCTGGGTGAGTCCTTTGTCATTACCAAGGGGCTGGACAGCTGCCTGTTCGTCTATGAGCAGGCGGAGTGGGATGCGCTTTCGGAAAAATTGCGTCAGCTGCCGCTGGCCAAGCCCGAAGCACGCGCGTTTGTGCGCTTCTTTTTTTCGGGTGCACGCACACTGGAGTGCGACAGGCAGGGGCGTTTTCTCGTTCCGGGGACGCTCCGCAGCTATGCGGGGCTGAAGAAGGATGTCGTGCTGATTGGCGTATCGAACCGCGTGGAGCTTTGGGACAAGGCTGCATGGGAGAAATACAATGATGAGGTCAATCCGATGGTGACGGAGATCGCCTCGCAGCTCACGGATTTGGGAATTTGATCAACAGGGAAAGGGGGTATGGGAGTTCATGGGGTTTCATCACATCAGCGTCATGCTGGATGAGACTGTGAATGGGCTTGTGACGGATCCTGCCGGGACGTATGTGGACTGTACTCTGGGCGGGGGCGGGCACTCGCGCCGGATTGCGGAACTGCTGCAGCAGGAGGGGCGCATCATCGGCATCGATCAGGATGCCGACGCTGTCGAGGCTGCTGCGGAAAGGCTGAAGGGTGTACGCTGCCGGGTGGATATTGTGCGTGACAATTTCCGCCATTTGGAAGAGATTCTGAGAGCACAGGAAGCTCCTCGGATCGACGGGGCGCTCTTTGACCTGGGCGTATCCTCCCATCAGCTGGATATGGCAGAGCGCGGCTTTTCCTATATGCAGGATGCGCCGCTGGATATGCGCATGGATCCCGATGCACCCCTTTCTGCCTACGATGTGGTGAATGCCTATGAGGAGCAGGAGCTGTTCCGTATTTTCAAGGAATACGGTGAGGAGCGGTGGGCGAAGCGCATTGCGGAATTCATCGCAATGGCTCGCAGGACACAGCCGATCCGGACGACGGGAGAGCTTGTGGACATCATCTGCAAGGCCGTTCCGAAGGCAGTCCGTCAGGCCGCGGGAGGGCATCCCGCGAAGCGGGTATTCCAGGCCATCAGGATTGAGGTAAACGATGAGCTGGGTATTTTGGAGCAGAGCTTTCGCACGGCTGTCGCTCATTTGAAGCCGGGAGGGCGGATCGCAATCATTACCTTTCATTCCTTGGAGGACCGCATCGCGAAGCAGACACTGAGAGAGCTTTCGAGGGGATGCATCTGTCCGCCGGAACTCCCGGTCTGCGTGTGCCATCATGAGGGGGAGCTTCGCCTGCGGGGCAAGCCGCAGCGGGCGAAAGCAGAGGAATTGTCGAGGAACACAAGGGCGAAGAGCGCAAAGCTTCGCATTGCCGAAAAAATATACTAGTATAACCCATTCCAAATAACTTGCTGTTTGACTTGTCTAAATTTCCATG
>CALGGN010000063.1 GCA_937915915.1 uncultured Selenomonas sp.
GTGCTCTTCCGATCTTTTGGCTCGTATCCGCAAGGGCATCCCGAACGTGGCAATCCGCTCAACCTTTATCGTGGGATTCCCGGGAGAAACGGAGGAGGAGTTCGAGACGCTCAAGAATTTCCTGCTGGAGCAGCGTTTTGACCGTGTGGGGATCTTCACCTACTCGCGCGAGGAGGACACCCCCGCCTACGATTTGCCCGATCAAGTATCGGAGGAGATCATGCAGGAACGCTACCATGAGCTTATGAGCATCAACAGCATGATTTCGCAGCAAAAGAATGAGGAGCTCAGGGGACAGGAACTGGAAGTGCTGGTTGTGGGAAGGGATGAAGATGTTCCGAACATTGTGGCAGGACGCTCCTACCGCGAAGCGCCTGAGGTGGATGGCTTGGTTTACGTCGAAGGGGACGATGGGAGCGAAATCGGCGACATGATGCGGGTGCGTGTGGTGGACGGATTCGTGAATGATGTTGCCGCGGAGCGCATCGATAAAGGAGAGATCTGAAGGATGGAACTTTTGGAGGAAATCGTCGGGCAGGCGCTTTTGCAGAAGGGATGGGAGATTGCCTGTGCGGAGTCCTGCACGGGAGGCCTGCTCACCAGCCGTTTGACGGATGTGGCGGGCAGCTCGGTCTATGTAAAGGGCTCTATTGTCGCCTATTCCAATGAAATCAAGGCTCGTTTGGTCGGCGTTTCCGAGGAGACATTGCGTGCCTATGGCGCAGTATCGAGGCAGACGGCAGCGGAAATGTCGGAGGGCGTCCGAAGGACCGTTGGGACGGATGTGGGCGTTGGTATCACGGGTATTGCAGGACCCGGCGGAGGTACGGCGGAAAAGCCTGTGGGATTGGTGTACATTTCCGTTTCGGGGCATGACGGTACCGTGGTGCAGGAACATCATTTTCTGGGAAGCCGTGCAGAAATCAAAAGGCAGAGTGCAGAACATGCACTTTCGATGATTAACCACTACATTAGGAGGAGTCAGTGATGAAAAATTTGTGGCGGAAAAATACAGTGAAGGCTTTTGCGATGGGGCTGGCATTGGCGGCATCGGTCGCGATGCCGTTGCATGCTGAGGCCGCGGAGGAGCAGGCAAATGCGGAGCAAAGTGCAGAGAATCCCGCGAACACGCAGGGAGTGTATTCCTTTGTGAGCGATTATGACTATGGGATGCTCTGCCCATACAAGCCCGTGGGCGTTATCTCTGCGAGCCAGCTCTATGGAGATGATCGGAAGGGCGATGTGCTGATCTTTGAAAATGAGGAATACAACATCAAGCATGCGTGGGTGGTTCTGGTGGATGCCTTTGATGACAAGGCTGTGCCGGATTTCAATCAAATCAATGAGAAAGATGCTGAGACTTATTTGGAAAAGCTCATGCATTCCAGTGGTTATGAGGGTATTTCCCTGATTAATATCACAAAGGATAACCGGGCGGTCTTTGGCATCACGGCAAAGGAAGTAGAAATCGACACAGACGGCGATGGCGTGATGGATACCAAGGCAGTCGCAGAGACGCAGGAGGCGGTCGCGTTTTTCCGCACGAGCAAGGGAAAACGCATTGCCATGCATTTGATCGATAATCCGGTGCTCCGCAAGGAGTCTGTCAGCGCCTTCCAATTTGGAGCATCTACGCTGCGCGATATTGACTCGCAGGCGCTGAAAAAGGCAGCGGCAGAGGAAGTAAAGCAGCAGGAAAAGAAGTAAACGGGACGCAGAAAACGGCCATGCTTCCGCCTATTCCCCATCCCATTCTTCCAAGGTAATTGTGCTCTGTAGATCAATCTCGAAGGTGCGGGGCCAAGGGAAGCTGGTATCGATCTGGATGTCGCGGATGCGGAGCTTTACGGAACCAGAAGCCGTTGGGATGACGAAGGGCATGCGAACGGATCTGCTTTCTTTGTAGACGGCGAGCTGCTGCTTCATGGCGCCCTGCAGCATGGCATTGGCCCATTGATAGTTGTGTTCGAGGTCCAGGTCTGCGGTATTCACATAGCCTTCTTTTTTGAGGCTGGTATTGATTTTGTCAATGACGTCCTTGAGGTAGAAATAGTCTTCGAGGTAGCGGTTGTGCAGGAAGGTGAGGTTCTGTCGGCAGATTGCCAGCAGGGCCTCTTTTGTTTTTGCCTGCTCTTTGGAGGCGGAAAAGAGGATGGC
>CALGGN010000064.1 GCA_937915915.1 uncultured Selenomonas sp.
GGCGTACTCGTAAAAGCTTTCCCAGGGCGTAAATCCGGGCTCATCCCCCGCATCGGTCCCTGTTTCTGCCTCGGCATCCGCGTATTTTTCGCACAGCTCCCGCCAGATCGCTATCGCTTTTTTGCCGTCTGTTTCCGTGCCGAAGCCGCAGTGGTACAGCCGGGCCAATACTTCTTTGCTTTTATCTGAGTTCCGGTCGCACAGGTACCACATAAATACGGTCTGCCGATCCGTTTCCGTAAGGCCGATCGCTTCCTGCTTCCCTTCATTTTCCGCGGATGCCGGCGCAGCTTTTCCTTTTGCCGCTCGATATCCTGCCCGCCATAAATGACCAGTGACGTCACATCTGCTGTCTGTCCCACAATGGATGCAACCTTCGAGATCTGCACCGCAAGCTCTCTGGTCGGCACAACGATCAAAGCCTGCGCCGTAGGAACTCCCTTTTTGATTTTTTCCATCACAGGAAGCAGAAAGGCCAGCGTCTTGCCCGTCCCTGTCCGGGACTGCACCATGAGGTCCTTCCCGCTCCGCACCGCAGGGATGGCCTGCTCCTGCACGGAGGTCGGCTCCTCGATGCCATGCTGCCGCAGAAGTTCGCAAAGCGGTTCCGGAATGTTCAAATCCTGAAATGTCATCAACTGGACAATACCTCCCTGCCCGTTTCCGTGATGAGGATGGTCTTCTCCCACTGTGCGGAAAGCTTCCGATCCTTGGTGCGCACCGTCCAATGGTCGCCGCTGTCCACCTCGACTTCCTTCTTCCCCTCATTGATCATCGGCTCCACGGTCAGCACCATGCCGGGCACCAGCAGCATGCCCGTATCCGGTTTCGTATCATGTGACACGAAGGGCTCCAGATGGAACTTCTTCCCGACGCCATGGCCGCCCAAGTCCGTCACCACCGAATAGCCGTTCGCCTTTGCGTGCGCCGCGCATGCCGCGCCGATATCCCCGAGAAAATGCCACGGCTTTGCCGCCTCGATGCCAAGCTCCATGCACTCCTTGGTCACGCGCACGAGTCTCTCTGCCCGCTCGCTGGTCTTGCCACCCACGATATACATACGGGACGCATCCGAGAAGTAGCCGTCCAAAATCGTCGTGACATCGATATTGACAATATCCCCTTCCTTCAAAATCGTTTTTCTGGAAGGAATCCCATGGCACACCACCTCGTTGACGGAGATGCAGACGCTCTTCGGAAAGCCCTCATAGTTCAGGCAGGCGGGAATCCCCCCGTGGCTCGTGATATACTCATGCGCGGCCTGATTCAGGGACTCCGTGTCGATGCCGGGCTTCACCAGCTCGGCCATCAAATCCAGGGTACCGTCGTTGATCACAGCGCTCTTCCGGATGCCCTCGATATCCGCCGGCGTATTGATGATGCTGTGAGGCGGCCGCACCTGCCCCTTCAAAACGTTGAACTTGAACTCATCAATGCGCGCGTCAAAATCCATATGGCATTTCTTATACTTCTTCCCGCTGCCGCACCAGCAGGGATCATTTCTCTGCATAAATCTCAAAACATCCTTTCCGATCCGAATCAAACTCATCATAAATTCCTTATTTCATCATTATATAGGTATTTTCCAAAAAGTCCAATGATTTCTTGACAGGCTTCTTCCCTTGTTATATATTAGGTTTCGTGAAAAGATACTGAAAAGGAGAACCGACATGAAACGCTTTCTCAAAGGATGCCTCATGGCATTGGCCCTCTGTGCGCTCCTGTCCTTCGTCTGCATTGCGTGGATGTTCCATGGCACCGACCGCGACGTGCCGATCCTGAACTACCATCAAATCAACGACACCGCGCAGAACGCATTGACCGTGAATACCGAGCAGTTCGAGACGCAGATGAAGTATCTGGCGGAACAGGGATATCACAGCATTACCCCCACGGAAATGCTGGACGCATGGGAGAACGGGGCTGAGCTGCCCGAAAAGCCTGTCATCATCACTTTTGACGATGGCTATGTCGATAACTACAGCAATGCTTTTCCGATTCTGCAAAAATACAATTTGAAGGCCACCATTTTCCTGATCTCGGATTATGTGAACCTGTATCCCAATTACTTGACTTGGGCGCAGGCCGCAGAAATGCAAAAGAGCGGTCTCATCCATTTTGGAAGCCATACCATGAGCCACAGCGTGCTGACAGATCTTTCCCAGACGGAACTGCGCCAGCAGCTGGTCGGCTCCAAGCAGGCCATCGAATGGCATCTCAAGCAGCCCGTGGCCTTCATCGCCTATCCCTGCGGCGCGTACAACCAACAGGTCATAGAGCGTACCGATGACGCCGGCTATCGTGCCGCCTTCACGGTGAATTACGGCTGGGCATCCCCATCGGAACAGCGCATGATCATGGACCGCATCCCGATCTTCGGCAGCAACCGCCACACGTTTCTCCGCTTCAAGCTGCGTCTGGCCTTCGCACCCGTCATCTGCCGGGTGAACGCGATAAAAACCTACCTCGAGAACGAGAACTATACCACGCTTGCATCTTTGATCTTCATCCCATGATGAAAAGATTTTCTACGTTCAACATATGAAATTCATCGTGGAAAGATGCCGAAATTTCTGTCCATGCCAAAAAGGATATAGCAAACTCCGTGCGAAACGGTGTTTCGCACTACGCCCTTACATGAAATCTAAGGAAACGCTGATTAAATGAAGTCGTCCAGATTGGCGTAGATTGCATGTCCTTCCCAAGGAGACAAACCGCAGTCATAGTGGTGCTATGTCGAGGATTTGTCGACACAGGGAGGACATGCAAGATACGTCAAGATGGGCGGCTGAATTAATCAGTGTTTCCCTAAGCTCCCACTGCGTCTTCGACTTGTGCTCGCTAAGATTTCATAGTAAACGCAAAAATAGATGCTGATATAAAGCCTTCCCCAAAGGGGAAGGCTGATCACCATTATTTATGACGTTCATTATAAAATAAGGAATTTATGTTTCACATAAGCTGATGATCCAACAAATTTTCAGCAAGATCTCTTTTGAATTTATTAAGGACATTTTTATCAATGTCTTCAACTTTAAGAGGATACCCAAAATAATCAGACAAGAAATAACAAATATACTCAGACGGATAAACCTTCTTGATATTCTCAAGCAAACGACCAGAATACTCCTTTTGCTTGTTCAGATAATCATTCACAATATCAGTGTGGTGCTGATATCTCTCTTTGATGAGAAAAATTTTCAGCATTTCACTAACACAAACGCCATACTTTTCATCTTCTTTCACCCGAATCATCCACTTACCATTTTTCTTCTCGCAAAAGAATTTAAAACAATCATTATATGAGATCTCATATGGTGTAGCTGTCTTTGGATTATGAAAATCCTTGCTCAACTTCAGTGAACTATTGCAAAACTTGCAACAAGGGATCAAATTGTAGATGGATAGCGCAAAATAAGGATATTTGCTTTTAGAAAAAAAATGATCCATTTGATTTCTTGCATGATTCATATAGGCAAACAAATTAAAAAAAGCTCTCTCACCGCTGCTCATGTTGAACTCAAAAGTGACGACTTCTCCATATTGACCTATACTATTCTTATAGCATCGAAAAGCCTCCAAGAGTTTATCTCGGGATGCTTTTTCAATATCCACATAAAATCTTCCATCATTATGGTCATAACGGACATTACCACTATCCAACAACCATTTAGCAAAACACATTAAATTAGAAATGAATTGATTTGGATTGAAAGGCACACCAACACTTTCAAAGGTTTCCCTAAACAAATTTTCCATACAGGTACAAGATTGGTATTGCGATCTCAATGCCAGCTTATCACGCAAAAATATGAGCGGCACATTGATCTCTCTCTTGATAGCAGCCGGAATACCTGTTCCCATTTCTTCATCGCTATAAATACCATATCTGCCAATAACATGACGCAAATATGTATATACGACTGACCTGATAAAAACATCCACTGCTGATAAATCTTCCCAAGAATTGATTGTTGCTACGACCTCTTCACAAAGATCGCATGCTTTTTTCTTGATGTCATAGGAATTACTGGCACCAAACCCCTCCCAACGGTTTCCTTTTCTCAAAGACAAGGCTTCCAATTCTTCCATATTCATTTCAGAGCAAGGTATAATCTCAAGACTTTTCAACGAAACAGGCACATTCTGGTTCAAAGCTATTATCTGCCGTTCTGTTTCTGTATGATATAACTGCATCACAACATCCTGATTCTGTCTATCTACAAAACCTCCTTGCTGCTCCAGTTCCCCAAGAAGTCGATAACTCATGGTCAAATCACAGGAATTTCTGGTAGGTAGGCTATCTCTTTTTGCATACTCACTCAAGCTTAAAACATCAGTGTAACGCACAATAAAGAAATCATCTTCCACATCTTCATCACTCAACTCTACAAAAATGTCATTTCCAAAACCTTCAATAGTAAACGGGCAATTGTTATCGTTATTCACTTTTTGGATATTCGACCACCAGTAGTAGCCTTCATGATTCAAATTATCCTTTGACCCTTTGCCATAATACAATGCAAGGAACTGGCAGGTTTTGCTTCTATGACGCAGAAGTTCATATATTTCCCTCATGATACTGGTCTTGCCAGAACCATTTTCACCTACCAGAACAGAGACATTTGTTACAGGAGGTGCATATTCTGAAAAAATATTCAGCTCAGTTCCTGCTTGCTCTCTTCTAAGCACCATGGAGGAAGCATCATACATACAAGGATGTAGTGGTGAAAATTGCAGACTTAAATCACGGATCAAACCTTTACCTGAATCCATCCAAAGAAAAACTAATTGCATAGAGCACCTCCTGAAACATGAATAAACACAATCACGCAGGTTTTTACCGATATGGATTCATTTCAACTCAAATCTTGATTTGCTTTATCATCAACATTGCCCGTGCCAAAGCCTGATCCATATTGTAGTATTTAAGGAACACTGATTAATTTCCTTGTTCCAGATTTCGCTAAACCTTTCAAAAGTAAAGCTTCGCCTTTGGCTACGGCAGTTAAACCATTTGTACATCATTGCCATCCCCCCTGATTCTTGATGTCTATGCGGGCCATATTCAGACACTTCAACATCTCTGAAGTCATCTCTGCACGGCGACGCACCTCCCCTATATGAAGGATAGCATGCAAACGCCACACTTGTCAAACAATTCAAATTATACGGCTATGCAGACCATTTGCAGGAAATATTGCACGCGGGGTAAATGGGAATTTATGTGACGGACAGCCACGCAGTAAAAGCCTTCCCCTCTGGGGAAGGGGGACCGCCGAAGGCGGTGGATGAGGCTCCATGGCAGGCCGTACCTTCGAACCTCACCCACCGCTAACGCGGTCCCCCCTCCCCAGAGGGGAGGGCTAGGGCTAAAGGCGGTTCGTTCCTTCGTGCCTCTTTGTTGTTACCCACATAAATTCCCGTTTATCTCAGAATACTTTTATGAAACAGACGTGGATTTGCGATTGTACAATATTGACAATCATTTACAATTTGATAAAACAGCAAATTAGCAACCTTCCCATACCCCAGTTCTCTCAGCTTCTCATTCATCCCATCCTGATGAATCCCCTCTGTCTCATCTCAGCTTTTTATACTCTGCTTAATTACCTTTGCCATATAATCCAACTTCTCATCCGACATCCCCGGATACACGCCTACCCAGAAGGTATCCCTCATAATCCTGTCCGTGTTCTCAAGGCTCCCCACTACGCGATACCCCCTGCCGCTCTTTCGCATTTCGTCAAAGCAGGGATGCTTGATAAGATTCCCCGCAAAGAGCATTCTGGTCTGCACGCCCTTGCTTTCGATATAGCGCACCACCTTTTCCCGGTCCACGCCGTTGCAGGTCACCATGAAGCCGAACCAACTGGGATTGCTGTTTGCACATGCTTCCGGCAGAATCAGCTTGTCTTTTACATCTTGAAGCGCATTTTTGAGGCGGTCAAAATTATAGCGGCGTCGCTCCACGAATTTCGGGAACTTCTTCAACTGCGCCACACCCACTGCAGCCTGCATGTCCGTGATATTGAGGTTCATGCCGAAATGGCTGTAGACATACTTGTGGTCATACCCCTTGGGCAGCTCGCCGTACTGGCCGTCAAAGCGGTGGCCGCAGAAGTTGTCCTGGCCGGAGGCGCAGACGCAGTCACGGCCCCAGTCACGGAAGGAGCGCATGATTTTGTTCAGCAGAGGATTGTCGGTGTAGACGGCGCCCCCCTGCCCCATGGTCATGTGATGGGGCGGATAGAAGCTGGATGTGCCCATATCCCCGATGGTGCCCGTGAGTTTTTCTTTGCCGTCTATGGCGTATACCGACCCCAGAGCATCGCAGTTATCCTCCACCAGCCAGAGATTATGACTGTCGCAGAAATCCTTCACTGACTTCAGATCAAATGGGTTCCCCAAAGTATGGGCTATCATCACTGCCCTGGTCTTTTCCGACAGGGCTTCTTCCAGTTTGGTCACATCTATGTTGTACTGGGGAATGGTCACGTCCACAAATACCGGCACCGCTCCATAGTTGATGATGGGGGATACGGTGGTGGGGAAACCTGCCGCCACGGTGATGACCTCGTCCCCAGGACGGATTCTCCGCTCCCTCAGCAGAGGTGAAGTCAGAGTCATAAAGGCCAGTAGATTGGCAGAGGAGCCGGAGTTCACCACGGACACGTATTTGATGCCCAGGTACTCAGCCAGCCCCTTCTCAAACGCCTGCACATAGCGGCCCGATGTCAGCCAGAACTCCAGTGCGCTGTCCACCAGATTCATCATTTCTTCGCGGTCATAAACTCTGGAGGCGTAGGGTATGCGATCCCCTTCACGATATGGCTGCTCCTGGTTATGGAACTTGTCGCAGTACTCCCCTACCATTGAGAGGATTTTGTCATGCATTTTCTTCCTGTTCATCGCTCGCTCCTTAAAAAGTCCACTATCTGCTCATCCATTACCTTGCCCGGATCCTCACCCTGCTGCATTGCCTTGGCAAAATCCACGGTTGCTTGCAGGGCATCCTCTATGTGCCAGCGCGGCTGCCAGCCCAGGCTGCTCTTAATCTTCGAGCAGTCCAGCTTCAGGAAATTGGCCTCATGGGGATTTTCCACGCTGACATTTTCCCATGTGATGCCCTCGCCCCACAGGCGGCAGAAGATATCTGCCAGCTCTCCCGTGGTGACGCAGTCGCATTCATCAGGTCCCACATTGTACCAATCCGCATACCTTCCATCCTCATATTGCGCCTGAACAACGAGAAGATACGCACAGAGCGGTTCCAGCACATGCTGATAGGGACGATTGGAATAAGGATTGCGCACCTCTATCTTCTTCCCTGCCAGTGCTGCCCGGACACAATCCGGCACAATGCGGCTCTTGGCAAAGTCCCCGCCTCCGATGACATTGCCTGCCCGTGCGGTGGAGATGGCGCAGCATCCGTCGGCAAAGAAGCTCTTCTTGTAGCTGTGGGTGACGAGCTCTGCGCAGCTCTTGCTGTTGGAATATGGGTCGTAGCCATCCAAAGGCTCATTTTCCCGATAGCCCCAGGGCCATTCCTTGTTTTCATAGACCTTGTCCGTGGTCACATTGAGAAAAGATCTGACGCTCGGAGTCTGCCGTACCGCTTCAAGAATGTTTACTGTACCCA
>CALGGN010000065.1 GCA_937915915.1 uncultured Selenomonas sp.
CGCCGATATAAGCGGCCCTTGCCCCGTAGGTTGCCGCATCCATATTGTGCGCCCGCCTTGCGCCGAAATCCGAGACAGCGCGCCCGTCGGCAGCGCGCACGATGCGCCGCGCCTTGGTCGCGATCAGCGATTGATGATTGATCTGCGCCAGGATGGCGGTTTCCACAAGCTGCGCACCAATGAGATCCGCCACAACGGTCAAAATCGGTTCATCGGGGTACATGATGGTTCCTTCCGCAAACGCATAGATATCCCCATGGAAACGGAACTCCTTTAGATAGGAAAGGAATTCCTCCGAAAAGAGCCGCTGCCCGCGGAAATACGCGATATCCTCCTCGGAGAACCGCATATTCTCAACATACTCGATGACCTGCTCCAGTCCGGCAAAGATTGCAAAGCCGCCCTGATCCGGATTCTTTCGGTAAAACACGTCAAACGCAACCTTTTTCTCCGCATCCCGATCATGGAAATAGCCGTTTGCCATCGTCATCTCGTAAAAGTCCATCATCATGCTGATATTTCTCTTGTCAAACTGTGTCATACCCTACTCCTCTTCTGGCGCCTCTGCCGCTTGGGAACTGCTCTGCCCTACTATCATACACTATTTCATGCTGTTCGTACAGAGAGGATTTTTGCATTTCCTTCTCAAAAAATCGCAAAACGAAAAAAAAGTATGATTTTTTGCAGGAATGGCCCAAAAATTGTCGAATAACATCAGGAAAGAAACTTGAGATTTCTGTCATACCACTATATGTAATCATTTCAGAGGGGGTTTTTCCATGAATTTACTGAGCAATCTAAAGGTGGTCTACAAACTGTCCATCATCGGTGTCCTGGCGTTCATCGCTACGGAGTTTATCGGAGTGATCGGATACTTCGCGATCCGCAACGGACAGGCGGAGACCGAGAACATGTACAACAAAAACACGATGGCCATCTATCACCTTGGGCGAATCCGCTACAATATCCGCTACATGCAGGTGCAGGCGAGCCTGATGCCCTACACCATTGCGCCGGATCGCCGCCAGTCCCGTACCGATAAGTTCAATGCTGCGATGAAGACTGCCGAGGAACAGATTGCTGCATTTGAAAAGGTCGTCGCCGACGATGCCGAAATCATGGCGATGGTCAAGAAATCAGAGGGTGAATATCAGAAGTACAAGGCGAATGCCGCCCAGCTCATGACCATGAGCGCCTACGCCGAGGGCGGCGATGACCGTGCTCCGATGAACTACTACGAGAACAACGTCATGCCCTATGCGATGACCTTAGGCGATGATCTGGTAAAGGTACAGGATGCGCTCTCTGAGGATGCCCAAGCAGCGCTTCTGCGGAGCGAAGAGGATGCCAATGCCTCGATCCGCAACATGACGCTGGTCTGCGTTGCCATCATCGTCATCCTGACCGTAGCTATCTTCTTCATCACGCAGGGAATTACGTCGCCGCTGAATCAGATGATGGCGTTCTGCGGCAAGCTTCGCGACGGTGACTTCCGTCATGAGAATACGACCATCGATCGTGGGGATGAATTCGGCACCATGCAGCACATCATGGGCTCCATGCGTGATACCATCAACAAACTCATGCGTCAGACCAGCATCACAACGGAGCAGCTTGCCGCTTCTTCCGAGGAGCTGACGGCAAGCGCGCATCAGTCGGCGCAGGCCTCCGAGCAGGTTGCCCAGTCCGTCACCAACTCCGCAAGCGCCGTTGTCGAACAGCAGCAGGAAGTTGCGGAGGCCATGGATGCCATCGATCAGGTCATGGTTGCGATTCATCAGTTGAACTTGGCAGCGGCAGAGGTTGCAAAGCATTCCGAGGAAGCCAGCCAGCAGGCTGTGTCCGGTGCTGATGCCATCGAGACTGCGGTCGGCCAGATTGTCAGCGTAGAGAAGATCGTCAATAGCTCCGCCGCGACCGTTGACAAACTCGGCGAACGTTCCAAGGAAATCGGCCAGATCGTCGAGACCATCACGGGCATTGCTGCGCAGACCAATCTCCTCGCACTCAACGCAGCCATCGAGGCGGCGCGTGCCGGCGAGCAGGGACGCGGGTTCGCCGTTGTCGCTGACGAAGTCCGCAAGCTCGCCGAAGAGTCCCATGCTGCGGCACAGCGCATTTCCGAGCTGATCAGCGCGATCCAGACCGATACTGACGAGGCCGTCAAGTCCATGCATACAGGAAGCGTTGCCGTCCGCGAAGGAACCCGCTCGGTCGAGGAGCTGCGCAACACCTTCGACAACATCCGCACGGCTTCCAGCGGTGTCACGGAAAAG
Organism: uncultured Selenomonas sp.; assembly: GCA_937915915.1. Classification (GTDB taxonomy): domain Bacteria; phylum Bacillota; class Negativicutes; order Selenomonadales; family Selenomonadaceae; genus UBA9786. The sequence goes on from CALGGN010000065.1 coordinate 2,277, forward strand.
ACACACGGCATGGCATCGAATCTCAAGGATGTCTCCACGAATGCGGAAACCATCAAGGAGCGTTCCACTCGCATTTCCAGCAACGGCAAGAAGGTGTCTACGGAGATGGAGAGCGTATCTGCCGCATCCCAGCAGCAGTCCGCATCCGCAGAAGAAATCGCATCTGCAAGCGATTCCCTCGCAACCGTGGCACAGGATCTGCAGAATTCCTTGCAGAAGTTCCAGTTCTAAAAAAGCGAAAAACCTACAGAAAAAATCGGGACAGCCGGATGGCTGTCCCGATTGTTATTCCTAAAGCTTCAATCATCATAAAAAACAGAAATTCCTGCAAAAGAGGAATCCCATCCGAAGCACACTAATGCTCCGAACGGGATTCTCTTTTTGATTTATTTTACAAATTCTCGCCCTCGCTCAACAAATCCGCCGGATCGAAATGGATTTGATGGATAAAATGGAACAGCTCCGTATCGCTGATCACATTCTCGATCTTCGTTTCCTGATCCGCGGAGAGGTCGATATCATAGACACTCGGAAGCAGCGCCGGCGTTTTGTTCGCAAACACACGGATCACGGGACGCTCGGTCTTGCCGAACTCCACTTTGCTGACAATCGCATAGCCCCGATTGGTCAAAAGCACGGTTCCGATCGGATAGATCGCCACGTTGCTGAAGAATATCTTGAGCAATTCCTCGTCGAAATGCCCCGGCGAGCAGCGCGCCATGATATTGTACGCCACAGACGGGCTGTATGCTTTTTTATAGGGGCGCGTGCTGGTCAAAGCATCATAGACATCGGCAATGGCGCCGATCCGTCCATAGATATGGATGCTCGGCCCCTTCCGGTGATCCGGATACCCTGTCCCATCCATCTTCTCATGGTGCTGACGCGCAACCACGGACAACAATTCCCCATTGGGAAGATTCATGCGCTGGATATGCTCGTAACCGGCAACGGGATGATTCTTGATGACAGCAAACTCCTCATCCGTCAGCCGCCCCTGCTTGTTCAGGACCTCCAACGGAATCGAGATTTTCCCAAGATCGTGCAGCAGAGCGCTCAGGGTAAGCTCCGAGAGCTTGTCGTTCTCAAAACCGCAAAGCACGCCCATGATGGTGGAAAGCATCGCCACATTCACGCAATGCGCAAAGGTATACATGTCATGCGAGCGGATATCCGTCAACTGCACCAGATTGTTCCGCCGTTCCATGATATCGTTCACAATCGACGCAGACGCCTTCGCCATGGGATTGATGTCAAAGGTGCCGCGGGACCGCACCTGCTGGAACACGTCATAGACACGCTTGACCGCCATCGCCCGTGTCTTCTCCTCCAGCACATCCTCCGGCGGAAGGAAGGAGCGGTTCGTTGAAGTCGACAGGACATGGATATTCTGTATGCCAAGCTGCCGCAGTTTTTCAATATAGTTGCTTGTCAGTGGCATGCCCCTGGTCAAATAATTCGCACCACTGGAATTATAGACACTTTGCGCGATCGTCATGCCCGGTTTCAATCGTCTCAATGGTAAGTCGATCATACGCCAATCCCTTTTTCAAATACTGTTGCTGCAACTGGAACAAGGCACGAACCAGCCTGTCCTGCTGCTTCTCCGAAATATCGTCCGCCATATGCGCGCCAATGTGATAGACATAATGATTCAGAAAACGGATCGGCGTGCAGCGCCGGACTTCCGCAACGGTACTCAGCTTGCCGTATCCCGGCAGGTCATCGATCTGCAGGGATACCCTGCTGCCTACAGCCGCTTCATGATCCGAGACAAAGCAGATGCCGTTTCCACTGATATCGCAGAGCGTCATTTCCTTGGAACTGTGGAACGTCCCCAGCCCATTCGGCAGCTTCACCTGTATCCCCATTTCCAAGGGCACAGGCACCCGGACAAAGTGACGCTTCTGCTGGCGCTCCACGATTTCCGGAAAATCCAGGAACCATCTCTTTTCCGGCAGCGCCGACGTCCCGCGAAGCCTTGTTGCAAAGCGATATACGCAATTATCCCCCTGCGCCGCGGCAGACAATTCCGTTCCCTGTTGCGGCGCATTCACAAAGTCCCGATCCGAGACATCCAGGCTCACGCCGAAAAAATCCTCCGAGATCTCATCCACCACACCTACTACCTGCATCTCCCATTCCTCTGAGTGCAGATATATTCCCTGCTCAAGCGCCAGCACATCCGTCCCTGTCATCTGTTCGCTGGTCACTCATCATACCTTCTTTCTCCGAAAAAGAAATCTGAAAATGCATAACTTGCACAGCATTATGAATCCATGCCATTATTTTACCGCAAACACCGCCAAATATCAATCCTTTGAAAAAATATCAAAGCCCTCCATCCGCAAAAGATGAAGGGCTTCCCATGCCATGTTAATGGTCGGAACGACGGGATTTGAACCCACGACCTCTTCCACCCCAAGGAAGCGCTCTCCCAAACTGAGCTACGTCCCGACTGATTCATCATAGCACAGATTCCTGTGTTCGTCAAATTTTTATTGTTCATACATAAAAGTCAATAGAGAATATGGTGTCTTTAATGGAAAATAATAAGAAATGATAGATATTTGTTGCAAAAATCACCAATCCCCATTTCAAATGGAGGTTTGACTTTAACCCCTCCGGGGTATTTCCGCTGAATCCGTCATCCACAAACTCGGTACAGGGAATCTTCGACAGTTCGCCATGGTTGTCAAGGAATTGGTGAATCAGTCCCCGCTGGTTCACAACGCTGTCGCTTTCATCCTTACCCCGTCCTGTTTCCTCGTCTGCCTGAAGTGTGTATGCCATTTTCCATTTCTCCTTTCGCCGTCTAGGCAAAATATAAAATCCCAATCTTTATCGCCTGTGGTCAGGTTCAACCTGCGGAAAGGCATGAAAAAAGCACCTGTCATAGGTGCTCAATCTGCATAAGAAAAGCACTCACGATGATTCGTAAGTGCCTATTGTGTGCTCAAAAAAACTCTGTTGAACTATCCGGCAATATGGGAGAGTGTCTGGTTTTCGTGATTATGAGGAACGGATTCATCAACAGTATCCATGTCGCTGTTAGTTGCCATCATTTCCTCGAATCGTTTTGCCAGTTCCTCCTGAGACATATTATCATTCAAGGCAGGCGGTTTAAGTCGATTTTGCATATATAATCCCACCCTTCTCGCATTGCTTCAAAAATAGTTTCACCGCTTCATTATGCTCAATTTTATTTTGTTGATACAACGTATATATTTCACTGAAAATTGTACGGGCTCTCTCAAAACTGTATTTTCCTGTCTTGTAAAGAATGTGAACTCCGCCTTGATTTGTGACCACTGAAAGCAGTGCTATAGGGCCATTGCGCACAAACTCCATGATGTCTGCAAAGGAAAATCTATTTGTACTCGGATGATTATGGAGGTACATAATCCCTTTGCGATTTGCTTTATTGAACAAAGCATGTGCCGCCGGATTCTTGGAAGGATTCACGGAAAACTCATCTCCCAACACCACAACCTTTTGTGAAACATCCGTAGGCATCAACGTCAACACCTCGTTGCTGTTATTTTTCATTTTAGCAATTCGAAGGATTTCCTTATGCTCTTACTGAATGGCTTTGCAGATTTCTTCGGAGAGTTCAGGGATTTTCACATAAGGGACTTTGCTTATGGCTACATCTGTGACCATAATTTTGTGGTTACGATTTTTTGACTGCTCCAAACCGCCAACACCCCTTGTTTCCATTTTACCATTTTCAGCCGTATTTGCAACAGAATTATTTCCAATGTTGCTCTGCAAGGTCTTTCCCGTTCAGCCGCGCATATACTGCCGCCAGTCGCCATGCCCCTGCTCCCATGCCTTTGCCCCGGAAACTCCCAGCACCGTGCACCGCTGTCCGTAGGAGAGGCTTTTCAGCCATTCGTCGCCGCCCCGCTTCACGCGGTCGTGGCTGTCGCTGGCATCGACCTCCACCTCGTACACAGGCGCGAGATGGCATAGGCAATGCGGATGCGCCAGGATAGCCGGACACTTGTCTTTGGGGAAGATGCCCTTCTCCAAAGAGGCTCTGGCGTGCCTGGCGGAACACAACGCCGCCCCATACCAATGTGTCACCAACAACAACATTTTGAGACATTTTTCAACGAACGTCCCTCTAGTGTATCAAAAAGAAAAATCCCCCAACCACAAGGGTTGAGGGACTTTTTGATACACTATGAACTTGCCTTCCTTAACGCTTCGAGAACTGGCTTGCCTTGCGTGCCTTCTTGAGACCGTACTTGCGGCGCTCCTTCTCTCTCGGATCGCGCGTCACGAACCCGGCCTTCTTCAGAGCCGGACGAAGCTCGCCATTGAGCTCCATGAGAGCGCGGGTAATGCCATGACGGATTGCGCCCGCCTGACCGGATGCACCGCCGCCTTTCACATCTGCGATGACATCATATTTATCATTTGTCTCCGTAAGAACCAACGGCTGACGAACGATGAGCTCCAGAGTCTTCAGACCAAAGTACTCCTGCATATCGCGGCCATTGATCGTGACCTTGCCTTCACCCGGGACGAGACGAACACGGGCAACGGACGTTTTTCTGCGGCCAGTGCCGTAGTAGCTGACTTGTGCCATGTAAATATGTTCCTCCTTCCAGATTTTCAGCGGATGTTCAGCTCAAGCTTCTCGGGCTTCTGAGCTGCATGCGGATGCTCGCTGCCTGCATAGACATTGAGCTTGCGGTACATCTGCGCGCCGAGCCTGTTTTTCGGAAGCATCCCCTTCACAGCATGCTCGATCACACGCTCTGGGAACTTCTGCTGCATCTGCCCTGCCGACGTGAACGTCGTGCCGCCCTGATAGCCGGAATGACGGAAATACATCTTGTCCGTAAGCTTCTTTCCTGTAAATACTGCCTTCTCTGCATTGATGACAATGACATAATCACCCGTATCCACATGCGGTGTGAACGTTGGTTTATGTTTACCGCGAAGAACTTTTGCGACCTCGGCAGCAAGCCTGCCGACCGTCTGGCCTTCAGCGTCCACAACATACCACTTGCGCTCGATATTGGACTCATTTGCCATAAACGTCGTCTTCATGCGATATCCCCCCTACTACTATAATCATTCATGTTTTCGTGCAATGCAGCCACAGCCTCCGGGGCTAGTGGAGGGGATGCCGCAACATCACATAGAATCATTCTACTCAAAACCAAAGGGCAAGTCAAGCATAAAACAAAAAAATTTCGGAAAAAATTCGGAAAAAAAGGGGCAAATCCTCAGAAAACTTCTATTTCAAGGGCAGGAATTTTTCTTCTTTCATCGAAGCACTTATGGAGAATGTGTATTGATATATCCAGAACGGAGGACAAACGATGCAAACTGACAAGATTCAAGTGGGAAGCGACACTACGGACATGAACCGCGCAATGAAGGAATCTGAAAGATTTGCGCGATATTTTCAGCTGAGCGAACAAAGCTCCCTGCGCCTTCAGCTGCTCACAGAGGAACTGCTCGCCCTTCCCCGTGCCATCGTAGGAGAGTTCTATGCTGACTTCTGGCTGGAAAGCACAAAAAGCCATACCTGCCAACTGCATCTGGATTTGATGGCCGACATGGACTATGTAAAGAAACATGAGATGATCCACGCATCCACCAGCCGCAAGAATGCCGCCTCGCAGGGCTTTCTCGGCGCTCTGCGGGAGATGGTGGAGGACGCATTGTTCCTGCCCAGCGCAGGAGACCAGTGGCAATCGGGAACCTCCGCGAACTCACTGGTGTTTTACGGCGCGAACCGCACGCAGGTCGATATTTCATGGACACTCAGCCAATATCGCGCGGAATTGGAAGATGCAAAAGAAAACGATGATACGCTGGAAGCCGCATGGAATGAGCTAAAGAAATCCATGCTCGCAAAGATCGCGGATGATGTACAGATATTCGTGAACGGCAACCAGGTCCATCTTGTGGTCAGAAAAGCGTTCCCGGAAATGAAAATCAGATGAATATTGCAAAGAAGGCACCGAGCAGCAGTTCTGCCCGGTGCCTTTTCATTGTGCCTTTTCAGTCTCCGGCAACTGTCTGGCATACAGCATGCATACCAACGGGAATTTTGCGGAACCGGATCTCATTTCGATAGGCTCCCATCCGACACAGCGGAAGTCATGATGCTCATAGAAGGTGTACGCACAGTCATCGTCCGTATACACGCACACATGCCGGCCTCTCCCCCGCCGTTCCAACTCCTGCAGCAAGGCACTGCCGATGCCCTGTTTCTGCAGCCGGGGATTCACTGCCATCAGGCAGATCTCACCGTCCACCGGCTTGCCATAAGCCGCCAGCAGCCGTGCATTTGCCTCATCATAATGTCTGTCGGTTCCCCGGAAATAAAGATGCCGCAAAACCCGCACGCATTTCACATAAGCGCGTTTCCACCAAGGTATGCGCAGCTGCGGCTCACCCCGGAAGGAAATCAGCAGGATGCCGGCCAGCTTTCCTTCCGCCGTGTAAGCCGCAATCGGTTGGGTGCATTCTGCCAGGGCCGCGTAGAAAAAATACCTGCCGAAAAGCAAATCTGCCAACCAGGCGGATTTGGTATAGCGGGTAAAATTCATACCCTCAATGACAAAGCCGATGACCTCTTCCTCGTCCTCCGGGCGAAGCTTTAGAATCTCTGTTCCCATCGCCTTACTTGGTACCGTAATAGACAAAATTCAGCATAGTAATATCATCGAACTGCTCCGCATCCCCCACAAAGGCGTCCATATGCTTCTTCACATTCTCAAGGGATTCTTTCGGATCCGCCTCGGGATTCTCGTTCAGCGCCGCCTGCAGGCGCTGTACGCCGAAGAGCTCCTCGTCCTTGTCAATGGCCTCGGTCACGCCATCGGTGCAGACAAAGAATCTGTCGCCGGGATGCATTTCGATTTCATGCTCTTTGAACCGGGTTCCTTCCATCATGGCCACACCGGGAGAATGCTTGCGCACGATATGCTCGTACTGCCCGCCGGCACGCAGCACCATGGGACTTCCATGTCCCGCATTCGCCACCATCCCTTTGCCGGTAGAAATCTGCAGGATTGCCAGCCAGACGGTCACGAACATGCCTGCCTCATTACCCTCGCAGAGCTGATTGTTCACGTCATAGAGTATCTTTGCCGGATCAAGGCTCGCACTCACCTGCGTCCGGTTCTTGATCAGTGTCTTGGCAATGACCATAAAGAGGGCCGCGGGAACGCCCTTGCCCGAAACATCCGCCATCACGACTGCGATATGGTCATGGTCAACCAGGAAGAAATCGTAAAAATCCCCTCCCACTTCCTTCGCAGGAACGGAGGTTGCGTAGATATCAAACTCCTTCCTCTCCGGGAAAGGCGGGAAAATCGAGGGCAGCATGTGCATCTGGATATTCGTCGCCACATTCAGCTCCGTCGCAATGCGCTCTTTTTCCCTGGTAGCCTTCTCGAAATCCCGCATATAGGCTTGGAGTTCTCTGGACACTGTGACAACAGAATCTGCCAGGCGCTCGATTTCATCGCCTGTGTGCAGTTCTATTTTCAAAGACTCCCCCTTGCGCATCTTCTGCTCCGCATATTCCTCCAGAGAGGCATTCAGCGCCAGCAGCGGACTGATGATTACACGCGAAATTTCATGATAGAACAGGCAGCCTCCAAGCAGCATAACGGCTGCCATAAAAGCCGCAAACATATACAGGAAACGATCTATCTCCTCCTCTACCTTATCCATAGACAAATCCACCCCTACCAGAGCCACGGTATTGCCCGCAGTATCCACAAGGGGGGCATAGGCGGAGGCCACATAGCCATATTCCTTATTGTTAGTGATCAATAGCGGCACTGTGCCCCGGTCTTTGGAGGACATAGCCTTCTTCATGTACTCCTCGCCGCCCTGGTAATAAGCCTCTGCAAAGCCCAGTATGCCAATATCCTTTTCCGCCTCCCCGCTGGACGTCCATATATAGACATAGTCATTTTCGCGGGGAACCACCACATACAGATATTTGACCTGCAGCGTTTCGCGCATACGCTCCAGATAAGCATAGACCTCATCATAGGCTGCATCCTTTTGCAAAGTTTTCTCGTATTTGCCCACGGTTGCCGTCCCCAGGCGTTCTGCCACCAGGCAGCCGTAGTTATACGCCATTTCAGTATACTTCTGCTCCATATTGCTGCGATAATAACTCGGCACAGCAACGCCCAGGACAACGCATAACAACGCCATCAAGGCCAATAACCTGCTCAGGAATTTTTTCTGCAATCTGTTCCCCCCCATGACATCCTTGGAAACGGATATGTTTCAGCCTGCCAAACGGCATCCCCATGCTCCGCTTCTATCAGCTGCAGTCTGGCATGGCCATCCCGCAGACGATAGAGTACGCCCCAGCCCTCGTCTATCACATCTGTGCAAAGTTCAGCCTTGCCACAGGAAAAGCCACCCACAAAATATACCCTGTCATGTATTTTTACCCGCAACAGGCAATTATATATGCGATAAAGGCGCCTGGCCTCCGCCACGGAAAGCGCATGGGAAAGCCTTGCCTCGTCATAATGCTCCAGCTTGCAGGTGGGCAACAGCTTTTCCTGGGGACGGGCGTGCCCATAGAGATAGGTGAAATTCTCCAGCAGTTTCTCCGTCATGCGAAAGCCTGTCTGTGCGCATTTCAGGTAAACGTCCACACTGTCATCCTCAGCCGTGATTTCAAAGGATTCCTGCAAAATGATTTCCCCTGCATCAAATTTATCTGCCAATTTATGCATCGTGACACCGCTGCGCCTCAGCCCCTGCTCCATGGCGAACTCCACGGGGCAATAGCCCCGGCCCTCCGGCAGCAGAGCATTGTGGAGATTGACTGCATAAAAACCCTCTTCCTGGGGAAGCACCGGGATTTTTCTGCCGTAATCCGCAGAGAAAAACATTTCACAGCCCCTTTCGATATACTGACGGACATCAGCCTCCGACAGTTTGCCGTAATGCACGGGGACATCATGCTGCCTTGCCAGTTGCACGATTTCCCCGCTCCGGAAGCAATCCTCTTGATTGCCGTAAGCGTACAGAGCCATGACCTCATGGCCGGCCAGCATGTAGGCAAAAATCCGCAGGAACGTGTCTCCACCCAAAAAAACAATTTTCATATCAAACCTCTAAAAATGATTACAACAATAAAATCAGAGTGAGCAGCAGCACCGGCACGGAAAGGACTTTCCCCGGCAGGACATATTCCGGTTCCCCTGCCAGCAGCAGGGCAAAAATAAGAGCCAGCAAGAGCGCGTAAACACAACAGAGCCGCCGCTTCCATTGCCTTGATATGGGAATGAGGCTCCTCCTCTCCCCGCTGCAGGCAATACGGATGGAATCCGAGGTGAGTACGATGAAGACCGGCAGGCCGAAGATCAAGGGAAATACCAAATCGTTCAGGAAGATGTACAGCGCCAAATTCTCCACATGGAAACCAAACAGGTACCAGATCCCTCCCGCAATGAGCCAGGCCGCCGCCAGAGCGGCCACGAAAGTGATCCAGACGTATATGAGCAGGTTAGCTGCTGTATGCACATGGGGCGCCTCCTGCCGATAAAGATACCACATGCGATAGGGCAGGTAGGCTCCCACGAAATTCCCCAGAAACCCCAGGCTGGAAGTGGGCTGCAAAGTCCCGAAACAATCCGCCGCCAGATTGCCAAAAGCACAGGCCCAGGCACCTGCAGGCCCAAACAGAAGCCCCGCCAGCACAGGGATCGCATTGACGGGGCGGATTTCCGTGAACCCCTCCACCAGGACCATGACCTTGAAGCAAATCCCCAGGAATACAAAGGCCAGGAACACCAGGGCAAACTGCTTGCCCGTGCCGATCTCAAGTTGTCTCATCCCGCAGCCTCCCGATGCCATGCAGCCTGCGCCTGATGGCACCGATATCCAGCCCGGACACGATGGCACCCAACACAACCAGGACTGCTCCCAGAAAAGCCTGCAGCGTAAAGCTCTCCTCCACTCCTCCCATAGCCTTGGGGATGCAGACGGACATGAGCAGAGTGATAACAGGCTCCAAGGCGAAAATCACCACCACATTGATGGGGTCCGCATATCTTTGCCCGTACATCAGCATGATATAGGCAAAAGCCTTGCTGAAAATAGCAAGCATGAAGAGCGAGGAAAGGAAACTCCTGGTGAATTCCAGATCCAGGAACATCCTGGGATTCTCAGCGAACCAGAAAGCGAAGGCCACCGCAGCCATGAACAGGAGTTGGGTCACGGCCAGCAGCACGGGATCACTGTTCCGGCAAAACTTGTTCGCCACCACCGTATACAGGGACATGGATATGCAGTCCCCCAGCATGAAGAGCGTACCGGCCAGGGGGAAATCATCGGAGGAAACCCCGTTCGTGACCAGGATGCCCGCCAGGATCAGGAGAATGGCCGCCACCTGCTGTTGGGAAGGAAAACGACGATAAAACACCAGGACAAAGAACGGAACCACCACAATGCCCAGGGAGGCCAAGACACTGGCCGCAGCCGGAGTCAGCCGCTCTATCCCCTCTTTTTCAAAAAGCAGAACCAACATCATCAAAAGTCCCAGCACACTGCCCCGTATGGCATTATAGCGATTCAGCTTTTTCAGTCTGGGGAAAAAACACAGTACCATGATGAGGGAAGCCAGACCATTCATCAGCGCCAGATAGCCGAAGGAACTCAATTCCGCCGGCAGACCCTTGATGAACACATAGGCAGAGGCCCAGCACAGCATGACGGAAAATATAACGATACTGCTTTCAAAGTTTCTCAAGCCATTTCCTTCCTCCCTGAACCTTCCATCCACCGCGGCATCAAGCGAGCGGCACCATCAATGCTCGCGCTTCACGTTGTCGCCGTAAATGGTCTTGAACTCGTCGCGCATGGATATGGTGTTCCAACCCCGTTCGTCCGCCGTTTTCTTGCAGGATTCGGCTTTTTTCAGATTGCCAAGTTCCCTCTCCACATCGTCGCACAGCACCATGAATGAGGCACACGGATAGGGATTGTCCTGCAGCGTGTACTCAAACATGCCGCTGTCACCCATGGAATTGCCAAAGGCGAGGACAGGCTTCTTCCCGATCTGGTTGAGGATGGAGAAAATCTTGGCCGTTTTGCCGTTTTCATGCAAAGTTTCTCCCGAAATGACGATTTTCTCCTTATAGCGGTCATAAAAATGATCTGCGGGCTGATCTTTGCCCATGCCTGTCGATGTGTAAACGAAATCCGACGCAAGAATCCTGTCAGGACGGATGGGTATGATGCCATCCACCAGCTCGCGCGTCGTGTCCACACCGCAGGCAGAGTCGATATAAACAGAAAAGCCGTTGTTGCCGAGATAGGAGATGACCTCGACCATCGGCAGATAGAAGGCCTCGCCGCGCTTCAGATTCGTCAATCCCGCCTCATTCGTCTCCATGAACTTCCTGACATACGCCCTGTATTCCTGCGGCGTCATGCCCGCATATGCAGCGGTCAGATATCTGAACAGACGCGCATTGTCCTCCTTGGAAATCCCCGTCTTGTTGTAGATCTGCGGCTTGATTCGCGCCGCGAAGGCCCTCATCTCCGGATCGGGCGTGTAGGACTTGTCTTCCAGCGCACGATGGAGGAACATTGTCTCTTGGAAATAGAGGGGCGCGGTCTCGCAATAAAATGTCCCGTCCATATCAAACACAGCAATACGATCCTCTTCCGGAATGAAGTTCGGGCTTTGAGGATCAACAGCGCTTTCCACGAAATTCACGATCTTGTTTTTCGTCGGCGAGTTGTCGTTCCAATATTGGAAATCTGCCGCACGCTCCACATGGATCGCCGCGACCTCCGCTCTGGATGCCGCCTGGCCGCCCGCCGCAATTCCCATCGCCAGCATTGCCGCCAAAATTCCCGCCATCAGTTTGTTTTTCTTCGTGCTTTTCATCAAACCATACTCCCTTTCATCTGAATTATTTTACCCCATATAGGAACTATACTATATTTTCTCCCGCATGTGCTGGGATAAGTGCGCCGTGCTGTTCAACAGCTCGATGGTCCAGTTGCCGTCATCGTAGCGCAGGATATTCACGGCGGTATTGAATTGCCGGATCGACCAGAGATATTCCAACGGCATGTGCAGCACAGCCGTAAGGATCGTCCGCAGGATTGCGCCGTGTGCCACGACAAGCACCGTCTCGTCATCATGGGCCGCAAGGATCTTCGCAATGACCAGCATCGCGCGCTCCTGCAGCTGATGGAAACTTTCCCCATGCGGGATGCGAAGCCGATCCGGGTGCTGCAGGAAATTCTCCAGAGCGTCCGGCCATCCGCTCACGATCTCATCGTAGCTCAGGCCCTCCCAGTCCCCGAAATGCAGTTCCCTCAATTCCCTCGTGACCTGTACCGGCAGCCCGAAATGGTCGCCCACGATCTCTGCGGTCACACGGGCACGCGAAAGATCGCTCGCATAAATCGCATCGAGCTTTTTCACCGGGAAATGCTCCGCAAGTTCCCGTGCCTGCCGGATTCCTTCCTCCGTGAGCGCGACATTGGACTGTCCCTGGAATTTTCCATCTACGTTCCACTCGGTCTGCCCATGGCGAACAAGAACCAGTTTTGTCATCATCGGCCCATTTCCTCCCGAAGCACATCTTGCAAGTGTTGGAGCAGCAGCATATTCTCCTCACGTCTGCGGACAGCGACACGCAGGTACCCGCCTCCTCGGGGGATTCCCGTATAATTGCCGCAGTCGCGGATCAAAACGCCTCGCTTCTTCATTGCCTTTGCCACACGATGCAACAGCGCCTTGGACTCCAACCGGCAAAAGACAAAATTGACGCTCGGCTCGAAAACATCCACCCCCGGAAGCTTCCTTAATGCTTTCGACATAAAGGAACGTTCTTCCTGCAACCAATCCCACGTTTTTTTCTGATATTCCCGATCCCGCAGAACCGCAATCCCTGCCTCCTGCGCCAAAACATTCACATTCCAGACATCCTTCGCCGATTCTATCCGTTCACAGTCCTCCTCCGGCACGACAGCAAATCCAAGGCGCAGACCGGGGAGCGCGTAGAATTTTGTCAAGGACCGGACGACGAAAAGGGACTCGCGCCCACGCACAAGATCCATCACGGAATATTCCCCACAGTCCTGCAGAAAATCCAGAAAGGACTCATCCACCACCAGAAGCGTCCCGTGCTCCTCGCACAGCTCGATCAATTCCACCATATCTTTTTTGGTAAACAAATCTCCGGTGGGATTGTTCGGATTTCCGAGCATGACGCAGTCCGCACGCCCGACAACGTCCTCGTCCGGCAGGGAATGCCCCGGCATGCCATCCTGCGGCAGGAGCAGCGGCAGCGGCCACACATCCGCATCCACCGCGTGCGCCGCGCGTTCATAATCCGAAAAGGAGGGCACCGGCACGGCCACGGACTCCGGCCGATAGACACTGCAGATCAGATAGAACAGCTCCGCCGCCCCATTGCCGACGACGATCTGCTCCTGCGGAACCCCGTACGCCTCCGCGATTGCCTTCTTTAAACGTAAACTGCCCGGCTCCGGATAGTGCGCAATATCCTGCAAATGCATTTCGATGGCCTGCATTGCCGATTCCGGAGGCCCCAGAGGATTGATGTTCGCGCTGAAATCCAGCCATCCTCCGTCGGGAGCCTTCCCCTCATAGACGTTGCCGCCATGCTCGAATTTCTTCATGAAAACACGATCCTCCTGCACTCTCATATCAGCATATGGCCAAAAACACCAGCAGCACCAGGCCCTCTGTCAAAGTCGTGACCGCACCGTAGACATCCCCTGTCACACCGCCCAGCCGCTTTGCCGCATAGCGCCCAAAGGACATGGCAAAGAAAAAAGCCGCAAGCAGCGCTGCAAACAGCATCCCCCATGCTCCGCTCAAACAACCTGCCGCAGCCAGCAGAAGACAGGTTGTCACTCCCGCAAAGCACATCGTTCCCTTTCCCGTATGCTCGGCAAAGGCCTTGCCCATGCCCTCCGGCCGTGCGTAGGGGAACAGCCCGATGACCAGCACCATCATGCACCTGCCGATGATCGGCATAACGAAAAGGACCGTGGGCAGAGCTTCTTTTGGCATATCCAGCAGAATAGAATACTCTGCCAGCATCAACGCGAGAAACGCGACAACTGCATTGGAGCCAACACAGCTGTCCTTCATGATTTCCAGCATGCGTTCCCGGGAACGCCCGGAAAACAGGCCGTCCATCGTATCCATGAACCCGTCACAGTGGATACCGCCCGTGAGCCAGACGGGAAGCAGGAGCAGCACGGCTGCCATCAGATGCTCCGGCGGCACGATCCCCCATGCGGGCAGCACGAAAACGCAAAGATAGGCCGCGCCCCCGTAGAAACAGCCCAGCACCGCACCGATCAGCGGAAAGTACCGCACGCTCCCGCCAAAGGCTTCCTCCGTCCAAATCTCCTGCCGCACAACGGAGATCCGCGTCAGAAACTGCAGTCCGATTAAAAAAGAATCCATGTCCGATTCCACCTATACTCAAGTTCGTCCAATCGCCAAAAACAGGAAATAGGCAAGCGCCAGAAACAGCGTCGCTGCGGTATACATGAGGCGAATGGATGCCATGATATGCCGAGGGCCCAGTTCCTGCAGCGCATCCCCCATGTAGGCGCGGAAGGATTTCTTTCCGAAGTAGGAATTCATGCCGCCCAAACGGATGTGGAGAGCGCCTGCCACCGTTGCCTCCGCGTAACCTCCGTTGGGGCTCGGATGCTTGTCCGCATCACGCTTCATCACGCGGAACGCATGCCGATGGTCAAAGCCCAGGATCCACGCCGCGAACACGAACAGAATCCCCGTGATGCGCGCCGGGACATAATTCAGCGCATCGTCCAGCCGTGCCGCCGCACGCCCGAAATAGAGATATTTCTCATTTCTGTAGCCCACCATGGAATCCATGGTATTCGCCGCACGATAGAGCACGGCAAGGGGGACGCCCCCTATCGCAAAGAAGAACAGCGGTGCGATGATTCCATCCACGGTATTCTCCGCAATGGTCTCCACCGCAGCCCTCGTGATATCCTGCGGCGTCAGCTCATCCGTATCGCGCCCGACGATCCAGCCGACCTTCCGCCGTGCCTCCGCAAGATTTTCCTGCATGAGCAGATCGCAAATCTCGCGCCCTGCCTCCGCAAGGCTCTTCGGGGAAATCATGAAGCACAGCAGCAGCGCGGAAATCAGGTACTCCGCCCAAACGGTTCCCGCAAGTTCCGACAGCCGATAGGACAGGTGCAGAATCCCGCAAGCCGCCCCGTAGCAAATGAGCAGCACCAGCAGCACCAGCAGGATGCCGCGGCGGAATTTGCTTCCGTTTCCATCCTCCTGACGGTAAAGCACGCGTTCCAGCAGCGAAATCAGATTCCCCATGAGCACGACAGGATGCAGCCTGGTCCGCGGGTCTCCGATGATGGTATCGAGGAAGAACGCGAGGAACCCTGTCAGCATCTCCCGTCCTCCATGATGTTCCGAAGCCTTTCCATATCGAGGTGCTCCCGCACGACAGCAGCCAGCCTTTCATAGTTCTGCTGCTTTTCCGCACGCACATTGCGCATAGTTTCCAATGGCGCAAGCCCTTTTCTTTTTCTCAGTGCATTCAGGAGCTGCCGGCGGAAGCTGTCATTGTCAAAAATGCCATGCACATAGGTACCAAGCACCTGTCCATTCTCCGAGACCATGCCCTCCGGTTCCTCCATGAGCCGCCCCGCGCGCTTTCGGACCACAAAGGGATGCTTGGCCGGTTCAAGGAATTCCGTATGCCCCATATGGATCTCATAGCCCTCCAAAGCACGTCCTTGGATTTCCGCGTCCAGAAAAACCAGCTCCGCGCAATCAGCCTTGACCTGGCTTGTGAGCTTCTCCCTTGCAAACACCGTGCGGATGGGGAGCAGGCCAAGCCCCCTCGTGCCATCATGTTCCGACTCCGTATGGAGCGGATCCAAGATTTCCTGCCCCAGCATCTGATACCCGCCGCAGATGCCGATGACCGGGATGCCACGCTCCGCCCTTTCACGAATGGCCGCTGCCATGCCGGACGCTTCCAGATGCAGCAGATCCTCCGTTGTGTTCTTGCTGCCGGGGAGCAGGATCAAATCCGGCTCCCCCAGTTCCGCAGCCGTCCGCACGTAGGAAAGAGCTACATCCGATTCGCCCGCAAGGCTGTCAAAATCCGTAAAATTCGATATTTTCGGCGTCTGTATCACAGCAATCCTCAGCGGCCCGTCCGCGTCCACATCCCGCTTTTCCTGCAAGGAAACCGAGTCCTCGTCATCGATGCCGAGCTGCTCGATATGCGGAATAATGCCAAGCACAGGCTTGCCCGTCTTCTGCTCCAGAAAGTCCACCGCAGGCGCCAGAAGGGAGACATCCCCCCGGAACTTGTTGATGACAAGCCCCTTCACCAGTTCCCGCTCATCCTCGTCCAAAAGCTCCAAGGTCCCGACCAAGGATGCCAGCGCACCGCCGCGATCGATATCCGCAACGAGGAGCACAGGCGCCTGCAGATACTTTGCCACCCGCATATTCACGATATCATTTGCCTTGAGATTGACCTCGGCAGGGCTCCCCGCCCCCTCGATCACAATCGTATCGTACGCCTTGTCCAGACGCCCAAGGGCTTCCTTCACCGCGTCAAAGGCTTTCAAGGAATAGCCCTTATGGTATTCCCGCGCACTCATATTCCCCACGGCCTTACCGTTTATGACCACCTGCGAACAGGAGTTGCCCGTGGGCTTTAAGAGCACCGGATTCATATCGACCATCGGTTCCAAGCCTGCGGCCTCGGCCTGTGCCACCTGCGCACGGCCCATTTCCTTTCCGTCTTTGGTCACATAGGAATTGAGCGCCATATTCTGCGCCTTAAAGGGCACCACCTTGCGGCCTTCCTGATGAAAAATCCGGCACAAAGCCGTGGTGATAATGCTCTTGCCGACATGGGAACTGGTGCCCATCAGCATAATGGAATTTGCCATAGTTATCCGTCCTTTTCCTGCGTGAGCAGGACATTGAGTTTCTTGATATTGACGGGAATCCCCGCCATAACGGCATAGACTTCATCTGCTGCCGCCGCGATTTTCTGATTGGCCAGACCGCTGAGGTCGCGATAGAGGCGGGCCAGTTTGTTTTCCGGCACAATGCCCGCCCCCACCTCATTGGTGACAAAAATAATAGTTGCCCCCTGCGTAACTGCCGTCTGCGCCGCAGCCAGCAGTTTTTCCATCTGTTCGGTCAGCATAGCGTAAACCTTGTCATCGGTCAGTTCTTCTTCCGGCATCAGACACA
>CALGGN010000066.1 GCA_937915915.1 uncultured Selenomonas sp.
CCTTTATTGATAACCTGAGACGGCGTGAAGTATGTCTGATTTGACGGAAGTCCGCCCGTAACTACTGTATCAGCGAAAATTCCTACCTCTCGAATTTCTATATCTACTGCTTCACCGTACTTAAATTGAAATTCTAAACAGGCGTGCCGTGTAGGAACATCTGACGCTGAATAATAACGTCCGCCCGGCAAATCAATCTCTCCGTTATCATCTTCATTTACAAAGAATGAACGAGTTAATTTTTTATAACCAATTACGCTTAAAAGCTCTGTATCTTCATAATCGGGGGCTTCGGGGTCTGTGTCCCATGATTTTTTGCCCTTACCGATAGCAAGATACAAAGGATGTGTAAGCAAATATTTAGCTAAAAGTGTTCGTGCTGAATAAGTTAAAATTGCCATTTAAGCTGTTGCCTCCTCTAAATCAATCCATGTTCCAGTTTCCCAAGTTCCTGCATTTGTAGGGGCTTTATCCCATGTCGCATCGCCCCAAGTTCTATATTTGCTCCATTTTGCAAACGGAGCTTCAGCTTCACTCCATTGCACAGACGCTTTAGTATCTCTCTGAAAGCCCGGAGCAAAATAAGGAATGCCAAAATCCTCACCCCAATCGCCGTGTTGTATCCATGTATAAAAATCCCAATATGGCTGCAAACTTGCAATCATACCGATAATATAGGTCGTTCCAAAAGGCTGCGGTTTTATGTCTGCATTTATTCCCATACCTCTTTGGAATAGCAGTTCAAAATCACGTGAATATCGCTCTGAATCTGCCCATGTAAATTTTCCCCATTCATAAGGGATGTACCACGTTGCTGTACTTTCACGATCGAGATTAACAAAAATTCCGCGTTCAAAATTTTGCCCGAAAATTAAATCCCTGTAAGGAGTTCCGCCCCATATTGACGTGTCCCAAAACTGCGTATCGCTAATTACATTGAAGCCTCGTACAAAATCAATCCCAGATACAGGGTCATTTTCAAATACGGGCAACGGCAACAATCCCCAATCGTGTAATTCGATTTCAGGATGCCCCCATATGCACTTGTCCCAATAGCAAGTGTGTTCTTTCATATCAATCGGAATCGGTGCAACTATCAGGCTTAAAAGTTTTGAGCGTGCAGGTTTTGTAATCTCAATTACACGGGTCAAAATTTCGTCCGTATCAGGGCCGAGAAAATCAACATTAAGGTCATTGTCTTTATAATGGCCATAAACCTCGAAAGTGTGAGGTTTTGTGCCAATTTCAAACCATTCCTTAATGGTAGGGATAAAGCCGAGTTTTTTTAGTGCGCTCTCGATTGAGGCTTTCGTTCCTTTTTTCCTGTGCCACTTTATCGAATCAAGAACAAGCTCCCGTTTTGTTGTAATCGGTAAATCTGGCTCATAAAAATCAACATGCCATTGCCATGCAAGCAAATCTATGACATTTTCGGGAAGCTCGTTGATCCTCGAAATAATAAAAGCCTCTCGTGTATCTTGAGAGACTTTTTGAAATTCAGGGTCTGTTGCTTGAATTATTGTTTGTACATTTTTATCATGAGCTATTGAGTTTGGGATTATGTCCCGTAAAGAAATTATTTCAAGTTCTTTAGCCATCTTCGAGCCCTCCGAATGTTATTGTTTGGCTCGAAGGTATTGCAAGCTCTTTATCATTTATGCTTCTAAAGACAGGCGAAATAATTTCAGCTCTCTTAGCTCCTGCTGCGATAATCCTGTGATTTAATTCAGACGGGTTCAAGTCGCGCCCTAATTTTGACCGTTGCCATAAAATCCATGCTTTTATAGCACTTTCGACAGAGGCTTGAATTTGCGTTGATTGTGTTGCGTTTGCACGGTCAATGAAATATTTCACGTTCAAGTTGAAATTTACAATTTCCGGTGCGCAAGGTGCCATTTTCCACGGAAGAAAGCACTCCCCGAAGTTCCTGCATCTTTTCGTTTTCCAAGACGCCCTCCACCATGCCAAACGCCACTTCATCTTCCTCTAACAGCTTCACTGCAAGCCATTCTGGCGAATACGTTTCAATTCCTTTTGCCGGAAGAAACGCCAAAATCTGATCAAACACTCCCTGAAACTCTGTCCGATACAATTCATTCAAACGTCGTTCCTTCAACAACCATTTTTTCTTTCCTTCGCGGGCCAATACATCCATCAGTGGTGCATACTCTTTCCGATCTACCGCTGCAAACGGGAGCACCGGAATGCCTAACTTATCTTCTAAGGCAATGGCATCAATCTGCTTTCCCTGGGACGTCGCTACATCCATCATATTCAGCATCAAAAATGCCGGAACGCGAATTCCCACATAGTCCGCCAGCATAAACAAACTACGTTCCAGTTGGGACGCATCTGCCATCACGCAAACCACATCTGCATAACCACCGGCGATGTAATCGCGCGTAACAATTTCCTCATCCGAATTGGCACTGAGACTATATGCTCCCGGCAAATCCACTACCGTATACTGCGTCTTTCCATAAGAAAATTCTCCAAATTTTCGTTCCACTGTCTTTCCGGGCCAGTTTCCCACATGCTGTTTCGATCCGGTCAAGGCATTAAACAACGTAGACTTTCCCGAATTTGGCTGTCCCAAAAGTGCAACTGTACAACTACTCACGTTTATCCCTCCATTTCAATCAAGTCACAATCTTCCCGATTTACCGCCAGCAATGTATTTCTGGTGTAGATCAGCATCGGATGAAACCGTTTATTTTGTATCACTTTCACTGTGCTTCCCGGGGTAATCCCAACCGCTGTTACGCGACTTTGAAAATGCGCGTTTCCCGCAACACTAAGGATTTTTCCCTCACTTCCGGCTTTTAATTCACTTAATTTTGCCATGATGACATTCCTCCTTTATCCTAAACATGTATCACATCATGCATTCTATATCTGGTTTGTATTTTGATGGGCATTCCGGCCACTTTCCCGATTTCATTCCACTGCAAGGTCAAATTTTCCAATCGCTCCGGTTCTTTTCCAAATGCCTTTATACTTTCCGCCATTGCGTTTGGCCAAAGAACGTCATACAAATCCCCATAACACTCACAGGTTGGTTCCGATAAGATTCGAACCGGAGCATACTCGTAAAGTTGCTCGCACGCTCGATCAAACCGATGATTTTCATCAAATGGCATCAGAAAATGGGATTGCCATAAAAGCATCCCCTGGGGATCTGTCAGGACCAGATTGCCCCCATTTGTTTCAAAATCCATTCGAAACATGACCGCCATACTATCATCCAAATTCACCGGATTGTATTCATGATATAGCTGCAGGTGAAAGGGAATTCTATTTATGATTCCCTGCAGGACAACCAGCCGCTGTTTCGAAAGCAGTTCCACACGTTCCAATTCCAATGGCTCAAAAATCTCATCCAAGATATCCAACACCGGATAAAGCACTTGAAAACTACAGGTCACAAAAAGTTCTGATAGTATCGTCTGTTCGCGTAATTTGCGCGCTTCTATAATCATCTGCTTCACCGCTGGTAATTCCCGATAAAAATTGTTAATACTGTACGTACAGCCATGCTCCTTGGCCACCTGCTGCAGCGTTTTCACTTCCTGCCAATGCACCGGCTGCTCTTGTAACACAGACACGCCCTGTTCCAATATTTTTTGCGCCAACTTTCCTCCGCTTCCTCCGGAAATAAGCGATTTTACTGCCACCAAAGCCAAATCGCATTCCTGCCATGGCACTGCATCTACATCCGTATACAGGGGAACGCCATTTTTTTTCGCAAGCTCCATACTTTGCGAACTCCCCTTCGATAAGATTCCAATCACATCCAAATCCGAATCCTTTGCAATCGCATCCAGATATAAGCTTCCAAATCCGGTACCACATACCACAATACGTTTCTTTTTGGATTCTGCCTGCCCCACATGCTCCTTCTTCCATTGTCCGATGGTTTGTTCCGGATGTTCTTTCATTGCCTGCAACAGGGACGGCATCCATTGACGTATCTTTCGCACATGTTCTCCATGTAATTCCGGACGGATTCCGATTTGATACAATGTTTCCTTCTCTCGACTATTTACCTGCATCAAAAATCCATCATACGAAAATGCTCCTATGTTTGCCTGTGTTTCCAAAAATTCCCACTTACATCCCGGAATTCCCTGCACCATATCCATGGCAGAAGAAGACATATATGTTAGAATGACATCTCCAATATAAATCTGTCGATTCCGTTCTTCCTGCATCCCATGCACCATTTGTGCCATGGACCGTTTACAAATATCCGCAAGCGAATCCTGTGCATGCACTTCTAGTCGATGGGGCATTGCCGAAGTAAAAAGTCCAACTGTCTGCTGAAATTTTTTCTCCGTTCGATTTGCCAGATAAAGATCAATACAGGTTTCATCCTTTCCATACAGGCATTGCTGCATCATATGACTGACAGTCAGTATCACGACTGCCGGTGTCACCTTGCAAGCGACTCCCGCTTCCTTCAGTACATCATTCGGAATGCGAAGCAAACACTCTTCCATACGAAACGGTTCTTCCTTCACCGGCGCCGGCGTTTGCATATCCAATGCGATTTTTTGCACTTGCTCCATCCAATAGGGATTTTCCGGAAGCTTCTCCCGTTCTTTTGCAAGGTTGTAATACTCCAGAAACGTCCCCCTTCCCTGAAATAAATCGGATTCCGCATCCTCATAATACGTTGCAATCATTTGCGTGAGTAATCCCAACGAATACCCATCTCCTACCGCATGATCCAACAGATACAAAATAATATATGCATCGTCTCCAATCCGGATGAGAGGCACTCGAAAGGAAACACCATACTCGTCATATCCCGGAAAACGACTGTATTGACTGCATTTTTCTTTTCCTTTTTCCAACGCCTGCGTTCCTTCCATCCGCAGATCATCTACCTGCATCTGATAGGTGTAATGTTCATAAATACGAAATTTGATTGTCCCGTCCTGCTTTGCGAACTGCACACGCAACGCCTGGTTTTCCTCATAAACCCTCTGGACAGCCCTTTGAAATCGTTCCAGATCCAAATTTCCCTGAACCAGCACTCCCAAAGCACAATAGCAGTTTAACGGCTCCATCCATTTTCCTGTATATCTTTGACAGCCATCCACCACAAAATGCATCGCGTCCAATACATCAAACCATTCTTCCCCATTTTCATTTTTGATAAAGGTCTCTGCCATATATCCTCCTACGCACTTTTTTCTAATGCCTTTTCCAAAATCACCCGGGACAAATCCTGAATGGTATCATGCTCAAACACATCCGTCACCTCCAGCGTAATTCCGTATTTTTCCTGGAGCTGATTCATCATGCCCATGATCTTAATCGAATCTGCGCCAAATACAAAAATCGATTCCTGCACGTCAATCTCTTGTTCCGGCAAAATCTGCTGCCAAAGCGCAACCATCGTTTCCATCACTTCTTCTAAATTCATATCGCAATCTTCTCCTCTTCCTTCTGTCTTCTTCTCAATTCCTCCAATCCATGCTGTTGTGCCAGATGGAACACCGCCTCTCCCTGTTCGCCAACAAAGAAATGTCCTCCCGGGAAATAATGCATCAGGCAGCCACCATTGGTATACGCTTTCCAGGCTTCCACTTTCTTTTTTTGCAATAAAAGATCTTCCCTTCCCAGCAAAATATCCAACGGACAATCCAATGGCGACGACGAAGACATTTCGTAGGAATCGAGCAACGCACAATCGGCCAAAAACATCGGCATGTAATATTCCAAAAACATCGGGCTTTCCAACATCGCATCATCAAACAACTGTTGCTCCCGCAGATACGCTATGGCTTTTTCCTGTGCTTTTTCTGTTTCACCATGCAGCAAGGTCTCCTTTACATATTCCGGAGCCGTGCTAGATGCCACCATTCCATATACCGGCGTTGTTCCATATTTTTCTCTGGCATACAATGCCGCTTCATAGGCAATGACCGCCCCGCCGCAGTAGCCAAAAAATCCATACTCCGACTGAAACAATCCTTCGTTTTCATCCACCAGCTGCCGGACAAATGTTTGAAAGTCTTTCGGCATGGCATCCTTCCTTCGCACTTCACGCATCGGATAAAGGATCGGAATCAAATTGATTTCCTCTCCACAAAATTTCTTCCAGGGGGCAAAGGAAGATGCGCTGCCCCCGGGATATGTAAAACACAGTAAGTTCCATTCTCCTTTCTTAGCGATTTGCTCATGAGCAATCCATTTTGTTTTTTCAATCATGTCTACCCCTCCTCCTTTGCACTGTATGCCGGAAGCAGCTCGGCCAAATGCGCTATGGTCGGCTCTGCATAAATATCTTCCAAAGGCATCCGGTAGCCAAACTCGCGTTCCATGCAGCTCAGCAAACGAATAATCATAATGGAATCTCCTCCCAATTCAAAGAAATCATCCCTTTTTCCGATTGTTTCCACACCTAAAATTTCACTCCAGATTGCTTTGATCTTTTGTTCTGTAACTGTCCAGTTTTCCTCCGTTTTAGTTCCTTCCTC